>PNON01000013.1 GCA_013824865.1 Anaerolinea sp.
TTACCGGGGAGGAGCCATTTCTTAATCAGACCCTAGCCAGTGTCGGCGTTCCGGCGCTGCATATTCTGCGGGCATATAACTCGGAAGAATACCGTTTCTACGAGTTGACAGGTGATTTAAAAGAGGCGCTCCACTTCAAGCACTTTGAAAAACCACCTAAACTCGACACGCAAACTCCTTCTGCGAAGATACGCCTTGGGGATGAAGTAGCAGACGAAAGCATACCGGTCAGCGCTGCCCGGGGTAGAGTGGTACTGTTGGATGAGTGAGGCGAGCAGTGATGGCTGGCACGATATCCGCTCCTGAAAATAAAATGAATCCGGCATTGAAGCGATTTCTGACATTCACCGGGAAAATCGTGCTTGTTGCGGTGTTCGCCACGGCAGCAGGTTGGGGATGGGTTTACTTCTTCTACACCACCCGGTTTGCCGGATCCATGTTGTATAAGCCTTCTGCAGTGGCGGTGTTGGGTATTTTTGCCGGCTTAATATCCCGCCTGATTTTACGCGAAAATACCCGTCTCCTGCGCTGGCTGACCGCTATTGTGGCAGTTATGCTCGGTTTGTTGTTCATGCACTATGGCAGTACAGGATTGGTGGGTTTCTGGGTTTTCAGCCCGGCAGCCTCAACTCCCGATTGGAATGGTATCTGGCAGCTGGGTCTGGGAGGTCTGCTGGCCACTGTGGTTTTAAACATCTGGCATAAACCGGCACCACCAGTCTCGACCCCGAATCATACCCCGGCGCTCATTCCAGAAGCAGTTTTGGAACCCGCACGGATAACAGCTTCACCGACATCAGTAGTCGCAGCACCTACACGGAAACGCAAGTCCCCTAAAAAGGTGGCTGCCACTACTAAGGCAAAAAAGAAACAACCAGTCCGAAAAACGAAGGCAGCAACAAAATCTACGAGCAAGAAAAAGGCTGGAATTAGGTATCAGGACATAGCAGTTGCTCAGATTAATGCGCTGAAGGACAAATGGATCCAGGCAGCCAAATCCATTCGAACTATTCAAGAACATAAAACTAATCCAGTAAAAGACCAGGTCATCAAGGTTCGGGTGCCTGCCAATTCAAGGGTTCAGCAGGAGAAACTGGCAGTTAGGACTAGGCCCCATCGCTACACAAAGTCCCGCCGGGCAAAGATCAATCTAATGGGTGCAGAAGAACACCGCTGCCCCTACTGCCTGGAAGATGTTCATCCACGTGATCCAGCCGGGGTGGTGATCTGCCCGGTTTGCCAAACTTACCATCATAAGGGTTGTTGGGATATTACTGGCACCTGCCAAGTCCCGCACAGTCAATCTTGAAATCATTTGTTATTTGGAGGTGTATATGCCAGATCTATCTGTCACGATCGTACTACCTAATGGCGGCGCCCGCCGGGCTGAGATACCGGACGACGTACCAGTGGGAGAGCTGCTGCTGGAGTTGACATCCCTGCTCAAGCTACCCGTTGTAGGGCCGGATGGCCGCCCGATGGGGTACCGGTTGGATTCCAAGGCACTGGGCAAAGAGCTGAACGAAAAAGAAACCCTGGCCTATGCCGGCGTTCCCCAGGATGACCGCCTGATGATCTCGGCAGATATTACTGCTGGCAGCACATTGATCGACCAGAGTCCACGCATGCGCCGCCTGCGCGCTGACTACCAACTCATCCAGGAATTGAACAGCCGCAGCGATATGATCAAAGTGAATCCAGTGAATCCGCGGCCAGGCTTGCCACCTGAACGTTACATCGCCAATTTCAAATGCAAGAGCATCATCAATGTAGATCGCGCCGGGAACCCCAAGTATGGCGAACGTCACCAGGTGGAAATCTACCTGCACAACCAGTACCCGCAACGCTGGCCTGGGATGAATTGGATGACTCCCATCTGGCACCCGAATATCAATCACTTGAATGGCAGTGTCTGCATAGACGCTGCCTGGTGGGCAGCCAGCCGGTCTCTGGACAGGCTGGTGATCATGCTGGGCGAAATGCTCCAGTATAAGAATTTCCATGATGATCCCACCAAACCGCCGTTCCCTTGGGACCCAGAGGCGGCGCGCTGGTGCCGTGCTTACCGGGAAAAACATCCGGATGTATTTCCCCTGGATAAGCGCGAACTGCTCCGACCGGAGCGGATCAAAATCTCAAAACCGGCTGCCAAGAAGAGCTCAAGCATCCGGCTCAAATAAGCGGGGCTGCTGATATTTGAAGCGCCAAGCCGCAATATTAACTTTCAGATAATAAACAAGGAGAATAAAATGTCCGATAAGAGTATCACCTTAATCCTTCCTTCCGGTGGCAGCCGTACAGCTGAAGTCTCAGACGATGTCCCTGTGAAGGAACTCATCCCGGAACTGGCCACATCCCTCCAGCTACCCACCACTGGCCCGGATGGCCGCCCCATCAGCTACCGGTTGGATAGCAAAGCCCTGGGCCGCGAGCTGCAGGAGACTGAGACGCTTTCTTCCGCCAATGTTCCGGCGGATGACCGCCTGATGATCACTGCGGATATCACCGCAGGGTAACCCACCGCAGAATTACCCAGTGAACACTTCTGACGAGTAAAGCCCGATGAGCGCAATAATTCGTTTGTTACCAGATGAAGAAATGGAAACAACTACCTCGAGGATTCCAACTCATCGGGCTTTGCACTGGCGTCCAAAGACCGGACCACAAACCAGCAGTCAGCCGGTGGTATCAGTCTTTGTTACCCCCAAGGCGTTCACCCGGTTTTGCGCGCATGCCCACAGCGATCTCGAAAACGAGGTGGGCGGGTGGCTGTTGGGCAAGCAGCGCCTGGATAAAAACACCGGGGAGCACTTTATCGTGATCGACACCGCCATCCCCGCCCGGCACACCCTGCAGGGAAGTGCCTTTCTCACCTTTACCCAGGACAGCCAGGTGGAATTACACCGTCATCTGCAGGATAACCACCCGGATAAAGAATTGCTGGGTTGGTTTCATACCCATCCACGCATGGGCGTTTTCCTGTCAGCCTATGACACCTTTCTACACAACCATTTCTTCCCGGAAATGTGGCAGGTGGCACTGGTGATAGAACCGTTCTCGCGATGTGGCGGCTTCTTCATCCGCCAGCAAGACGGTTGGATGGACCCGCGGCAGTACTTCGGGTTTCATGAGCTAATGATGGATCGTAAACGCAGCGTCGTACACTGGCGAAATATGACCACACGGCGACCGCCAAAGAATAGGAGTAAAAAATGAGTCGCAAAATGCGAATGTATTACTATGGAGTCATGGGGGGAATTGGGGGTCTGATCAGTTGGCAGGTTTTCAACCTGCTGGGGTTATCCTTTGCAAAAAGCATTTACCTGGCTGAGATCGTGTTAGGCGCACTGATCGGTTTAAGCATCGGCGCACTGATCGGCCTGGCAGAAGGGCTGATGAGGCGTAACCTGGTCCATGCCCTAAAGTCCGCACTGATCACGGGAGGTCTGGGTTTGGTCGGTGGCGCAATCGGGCTTCCACTTTCAGAAGCCTTGTTTCAACTGCTGGGCGGTGGGATTGTTGGTAGATTACTTGGCTGGGGTGTATTTGGCCTGGTGACCGGGCTGGCAGCTGGTTTCACCGCGGGCACGCAACGCTGGAAAGGTGCGCTGGGTGGATTTCTCGGCGGGTTGCTGGGCGGCACCTTTTTTGCGGTTTCCTCCAGCTGGTTTGCCAGCACAGCGATTGGAAAAGTGATCGGTTTTATTTTACTGGGTGCTTCCGTCGGGGCGTTCATTGCCCTGATCGCCTACATCCTCTCCAGGGCGTGGATCGAAGTGAAGAGCGGCAAGCTGAAGGGGATGGAATTTATTCTGGATAAATTCCTCCCCTCTACCGGCCCCAGCGCCTTCATTGGCAGCGACGCGCTCAAAGCAGAGATCGTGCTTCCCGACCCGGATGTGGCACCGCAACATGCCATGCTCAAAGGCATGGGCACGCATTTCAACTTGAAAGATATGAGCCTGTCAGGAACATTTGTGAACAACAAGAAAATTGAACAAGTCCGCTTGGGAAACAACCAGGTGATCCGGATAGGAAATACCGAGTTGATCTACCATGAAAAGAGGTAAATCATGATGAACTTAAGAAAATTTCTCCTTATGCCCCTGTTTATACTGTCCCTGGTGCTCACCAGCGCTGCCAGGCCAAGGCAGGCACCCACTCTCAATGCGCCCGGTGGCATACAGTTGCACATCACCCAGGTGGATAAATCGCAGTTCCCACAGGTGACGGTATATGTATCTGCCACAGACTCCTATGGAGCACCAGCCATCATCAACCCGGCAAATTTGATGCTGCAAGAAAATGGGCGGGTGATCACGCCAGATGCGGTCAATGGCACCGGGGAAGGTGGAGCGTTGACCACCCTGCTCGCAATCGATATCTCTGGCAGCATGAATACTGCAGGTAAACTGGGGATGGCGAAATCGGTAGCCCAGACGTATATCCATCAGATCCGCGCGGATGACCATGTGGCCATCCTGGCATTCAATGAGACCAGCAGCCTGGTTCAAAATGTGACCTCAGACCAGCAGACGCTAAGTGATGCGGTGGATGGGCTGCGTGCCAGCGGCGACACCGCCATGTATGACACGCTGCTCAAAGGTATCGAGATTCTTAATCCGCTGCCAGGCAGGAAAGCGATCATTGTCCTCACGGATGGACTCGACAACCACAGCAAGCATGACGCCGTGGATGTGCTCAAGGCTATCGGCGAAAGCGGGTTATCCATCTCCACGATTGGTCTTGGTAAAGCAGGCCAGAGCACCGGCAACCTCACAGCCCTGGACGAGACTGGCTTATCCGCCCTGGCTGAGCAGGCGGGTGGTCAGTACGGGTATGCCAATAACCTTGAGTCGTTGCAGTCTCTGTATGAGCAATATGGACGGTCTTTGAAGAGCGAATACGCCATCACCTATACCTCGCCCTCTGCCTTGCACGACGGGTTTAATCGCAGCCTGACAGTGTCGCTCGTGAATGGCAACCTTTCAGCCCTCTCCAACCTGTTTGAAACAAAGTACAATCCGGGCGGAGTGCTGCCTGAAGATGCTGTAGGCGGTCGCTGGGGAATCTTCATTCTCCTGTTCGCAGTTTTGCTAATCGTGCTCTCCGCCCCCGCGTGGATTGGTGTGCTCAAGACTCGTAAGCTTTCCGATTTCACCAGCAAGCTAAATCCGACAGCCAAGAAGACCAAACCGCGCATAAAACTGACATAGAAAAATAGCATGACAGCTGGCGCGCTCCCCCGGTATTTCACTTATCGGGGGAGCGCTATTTAGCTCTTTGAGTTCAGCGTCCTCGCTGAACTCCATAGTTAATATTGGTCGTTTTCATAGCATCCTGTACGCCCGTACTGGAGCAGCTACTCGGACTGGTGCAACTTTACATAGATGATCCACGTCTGGATGAATTCATGCTGGCGGCGGTAACTGAATACGTGAAACGCCTGAAGTAATCATTCGAAGTTATACCCACCCAGAAATCCCTGTATCATCTCCGGGATTTATTATTCATAGCAATATCCATATAATTAACGCTATGAACTTTTCCTTCCTGTGGATCATCCTGGCGATGGCGGATTATGGCGCATTTCATTCTTTGATGGCATCTACAATGGTAAAAAGCGCGGTGGAAAAGCAGTATCCTGTCATCTATATGCGTTATTACCGGCTGGGCTACAACATTGTGGCTGTTGTCACCCTGATACCCATTGGGTTGTTGGTATACCTGCTGCCAGACAGGCTGCTTTATACCCTACCCTTCCCGCTTATCATCGTCGCACTGCTCGTCCAGGCAGTCGCTGCCCTGGGAGCACTTCTCACCCTGCAAGGAACCGGCATCAACGATTTTCTGGGCGTAAACCAGATCCTCGGGGTTCAATCCGTACCAGGGAAGCTCAAAACCGATGGCTTATACCGCCTGGTACGGCATCCGGTTTATACTCTCGGGTTCATCATCATGTGGCTGCTTCCCTGGATGACCATCAACCGGCTGGCATTGATCATCTCCACTACTATCTATATGGTAATTGGCGCACACCTGGAAGAACACCGCATGCTGCGGGAATTCGGCGAGGAATACGCGCAATACAAACAACGCACGCCCATGTTTTTCCCTGGCAAGGGGAACTTTTCATCAATGGATTAACCGTGCCATTTGTCTGGATCGCTCTCGCTTTTATCGCTGGCATTTTCGCTGCCTCACAGATGAGTGGCAGCCAACAGGTATGGTGGATTGGCCTGGCTTTGGCTCTTCTGGCGGGTGTTTTGGTTCTGCTGGGGCGGAAACTTCCTTTATTTTCCCGGCTGGGATGGCGAGTCCCCGGTACGCGTTTGCCCGCCTGCCTGCTGCCAGCCTGCGCAGTTCTCGGAGGCTGCCTGTACCTCTACGCCCAACCCATCAGCACCGCAGACACGATCTTTTTTTACAACGATAGCGGTAGAACCCTGATGATCAGCGCAGTGGTCGCTGAACCTCCGGATTTGCGCGCCAGGTCTTCACTGGTGGTCATGCGGGTGACCGGCTTCAAAGTGGATGGAGTAGACTACCCCAGCGGAGAGCTGATAATGGCCATGCTGCCTGCCAACACCGATCTAGTCAATGGCGACCAGTTACGACTCTACGCCCGCCCAGAAACGCCCTTTGAGGATAACGAATTCTCCTATCGCCAGTACCTGGAGACCCGCAGCATATTCAGTATCCTACCTTATCCGCGGATCGCTGAACAACGACCGGCTGAAAGAATCACGCTGTTAACCCGGATCTATTCCCTTAAACAACGCTTAGTCATGTTGAATGCGGAAATTTTCCCTCCCCCAGAGAGTGGTTTGATCACCGGCATTTTACTGGGTCCACGCAATAATATTCCAGATGATCTGTATGAAGCATTCAAATCCAGCGGCACGTCGCATATCATCGCCATCTCAGGCTTTAACATTGCCATCCTCGCCGCGCTGATCTCCTCCATATGTCTGCGCACCTTTGGTAAATGGAGGGGGGCGTTAATTGCAATCATCAGCATTACCTTCTATGCCCTGTTGGTTGGTGGCAGCGCCTCGGTCGTACGCGCCAGTATCATGGGTGCGTTGGCCATCCTGGCGCAGTTGATCGGCCGCCGGCAGGCCGGGGTGAACACCCTGGCATTGACTGCCTTCGGTATGCTGCTTTTCAACCCGCTGCTCCTGTGGGATGTGGGCTTTCAGCTTTCCTTTTGTGCCACCCTCGGACTGGTGTGGTTCGCTGGGCCGATGCAGGAATGGTTCAAAGTGAAGGCCGCGCGGTTTATCCCGCAGGTGTATCTGCAAAGGACAGCCGATTGGACAGGCGAATATTTTCTCTTTACCATCGCCGCCCAGGTCACCACCCTACCGCTGCTGGCTTATCACTTCCACCGTGTACCTTTGGCTTCCATGCTGGCCAATCCGCTGGTGTTGCCTGCCCAGCCACCACTCATGATCGGTTCCGGGTTGGCGTTGCTGGCCGGATTGATCTGGCTGCCGTTGGGCAGGATTGCGGGAGCGCTCACTGTGCCATTCGCCAGCTACACCATCCGGGTGGTGGAATGGACTGCCGGGCTGCATTTACCAGAATTATGGATAAATGAGATTTCGCTGATTGCAGTCCTCATTTATTTCTCGGTACTTATGGTTTTAATCTACCAAACTGGATGGCGGAAGAAGGTTAAAGTTTTTATCAATCCGGCATCTCTCCTTGTTGGCGCTGCTCTTATCACAGCCATGATCTGGCAATGGCGGGCGGACCTGCCGGATGGCAAGCTGCACATTACACTGGCAGGTGGCAGCGCGAATGGTGCGGCGCTGATCCAATCCCCCGCCGGTCGCAGCATCCTGATCAATGGAGGTGAAGACCGCAATGCATTATTGGCTTTCATCGGCCACCGGCTGCCACGGATGCAATCCACACTGGATTTCCTGGTGCTCACTCCAGGAAAGAACGCTGATCTGCGGGCGATCCCGGGCGCGCTGGGTCAGCTCGAGCCGGGAGAAATCCTGATGGTCGGAACACTGTCCGACATAAAGACAGCCGCAGATCTCACGTCGACTGCCGGCGAGCTGCGGATTTCCATTCGGGAGATATCCATGGGTGATACGCTGGACCTGGGTGAAGGTGCGCTGTTGACCATCCTCTACACAGGAGACAAGGGAAACATCCTGCGGATAACCTGGCAGGATTTCTCGATGCTGTTTGTCTCAGGACAAGTCGACTCTGCCAGTCTGCCCTCCGCGGGAGTGGTTTATTTCAAGGGTGACGGAGAAATTGGCTTCCCGGAATTCACTCCGCAAATAGTGTTATCGAATGAAACAATCCCATCCGGCGAGCTCCGGGTGATCAGCACCTTGCAGCACGGCTGGATAAACATCACTACAGATGGAAAGCACATGTGGTTGGAAGGGGAGAAATAGATGGACAAGATACAAGGTCGGGTAGAGGGTAACTTGTCCAAATTTAATAATCCGCACAAACCCGAAACCCGACTTAAACATCTTAATGGCGTAACGCAACGCAATCAAACGCCTCCGTCGGTTTTCGGGTTTTCCACCAAATAATACATAAATAGTCTCCCTCAAACCGACCTACTGGGTAACAACTTCAGATTATTCCGAAAGTCGTTGATCTAGCTGCCATATTCGCGGCTTACTGCCACAACCCGTATCGGCAACCGGACAACCGGAACAAGCTGCACCAGCACAGGCTGCATCCTGGCTGATGCTGTGCAAATAACCCCGGCGTTCGAGGTCTTCCAGCATCAGATCTACCATTTGAGGACTGACACCCAGCCGGGCAGCGAGTGCCACCGGTGAGATCGTACCGCTCTTTTCGATGATTGCGAGGACTTGTTCCAACATATTAGGCTCCAAAAGCGCTGACGATGGCATACACTGCCGAGGCAACCGCCACCGAGAGCGCCAGCATCAAACCTATATTCAAGAATGTCCAGCGCCACGAACCGGTCTCTTGCTTGATGACGGCCACTGTGGCAGCGCAAGGGATGAACAGCAGCGATACGGTAAGGAAAGCTAAACCGCTGGCCATGGAATAGGTGGAGGAAATGGTCTGTGCCAGACCGTTATTACTCACCCCCCCGAACAAGACGCCGAGGGTGGCAATCGAATTTTCCTTGGCCATGAAACTGGTCAATAATGCCACCGTCAGCCGCCAGTCCAATCCCATCCATCGTCCAATCGGCTCCAGTGCCTGACCCAACCACGCCAGGTAACTAGTTTCCACGTTTCCTTCAGGAAGCACTGAGAGCACCCATACCAGCACGGAGATGCCCAGGATGGTGGTACCAGCTTTGCGCACGAAAGATAACGACCGGTGCCATACCATCAAACCAGCGGTTCTCCAGTTGGGGATGTGGTAAAGTGGCAACTCCATTACAAAAGCGGAACGTTCGCCCTTAAAAATCACCCGATTCAACACCACCCCGGCCAGCACCAGCAGTACCAGTGAAAAGAGAATGAGTCCCCAGGAGACGATAACCGCGCGGCTGCCAAAGAACGCGGGCGTGAGATAAGCCAGCACAGCCATGCGGGCAGTACAGGGTACCAACGGCGCAAGGATGATCGTCAGCAGACGCGCCTGCCGGGATTCGATCACCCGAGTCCCCAACACTGAGGGTACATTGCATCCAAAACCTAGAAAAAGGGGCAGGAAAGACTTTCCATGCAACCCCATCCAGTGCATAAAATTATCCATCACATAGGCAGCGCGGGCCATATAGCCAACATCTTCCAGCAGCCCGAAAGCGGCGAAGAAGATCATGATGATGGGTAAGAAAGTCAGCACAGAGCCGACTCCGCCAATGATCCCATCCACCACCAGACCGCGCAGCCAGAAAGGCGCAGCCACCAACCACCTGGAAACCAGCCCGGCTAAGGGGGTAATCACCGCAGAATCAAGCCAGTTTTGTATGGGTGAGCCGATGGTGAAAGTGAGCCAGAAAACCAATCCAAGAACGACCGCCAGGATGGCCAGGCCGGCAGCCGGGTGGGTAGCATACCGGTCTATGCGGTCGGTGATGCCAATCTGACCTGCGCGCGGATGGCGTACTGCTGCTCGAATAATGCGCTCGATCCAGGCGTAACGGCCGGAAGCGATGGCCAAAAAAGCATCATCGTGCTGCCTCAATAATCGTGTCACCTGATCCCAGGCATCAACTGGCATTCGTCCGCGCATGAGCTTGGCCATTTCCACGTCGCCTTCCAGCAATTTGAGCGCGCACCAACCCAATGGGTACGGCTGCGGCAGGTGATCCTGGATCAACTGGATCAACTGTTCCTGCACAACGCTGTGATCTGTACGGATTTCGGGTATGTTCCTTTGTAACGAAGATGTTTCATCCAAAGCAGCCGCCATCACCGCCAGCAATTCCTGAGCACCGCGCGCGTGGGTGGCCACCAGCGGCACAACCGGTATCCCGAGGGAATCTTGCAGCTGACGAGCATCCACTTCGATACCTTCCCTGCCAGCCACATCCACCATGTTCAACGCCAGCACCAGACGGGTTGGCAGTGCGATCAACTCCGAGACCAGGTACAGGCTGCGTTCCAAGTTGGCTGCACTGACCACGGCCACCACCAGGTCTGGCTGTTCACGGATGATGTACTCGCGGGCAATAACTTCTTCAGGCGAATTGGCGGTCAGGCTGTATGTGCCGGGCAGGTCAATGAGGTGATAATCCCTGTCATTGTGCCTGAAAACACCTTCCATCTTCTCTACTGTTTTCCCCGGCCAGTTACCCACGTGTTGATTTAAACCGGTAAGCAGGTTGAACAGGGTGGATTTACCCATGTTCGGCTGGCCTGCCAGGGCGATTGTGACTGTTTTACCTGAGGATCGTGCCTTGGCGGGGCTAGCAGAGATGGCGTGGCAATCACTCATTCATCCACCTTGACCACCTCGATGGCGCCCGCCTCGCCCCTGCCAAGAGCTACCCGCGATCCACGCACTGCAACCACCAGCGGTCCGCGGCCATAATTCTGCATCATCTGAACCACCACCCCAGGGGTGAAACCCAGCGAAGTGAGTCGGTTGTTGATGACCTTACCACGCCCAAGGGCTGTGACCGTGGCATGTTCACCCGCGGCCAGGTCGGAAAGGTGAAAACAAGGTGGGGATTTTTGGGTTGGTATCATTGAATGCTCTTGTGGTGGTAAAATTGTACTTATGCTAATATTGACATTAGCATATGCTAATTAATTATAGCACAATATAATCGACAAATGAAAAACAAGATTAGTTCGACCATCGAAGATTACCTGGGAGTCATCTATATTCTGGAGCGGGACAAAGAAGCCATCCGGGGGGTACGGCTGGCAGAATTGCTGGGTGTCTCCACTCCGACCGTGACCAATACGCTACAGCGTATGGTTCGTGACGGATTGCTGGAAATGAATCCACAAACCGGTATCTGCCTGACTCCCGCCGGATTGGAGCAAGCCATGACGGTGATGCGGCGGCACATGCTGGCTGAATGGATGTTGAACCGCATGGTTTCCTGGTCCAATTTGCATAAAGAGGCGCACACCATGGAACACGCCATTTCAAATGAGGTGGAAGCCAACCTTATTCAAAGTCTGAATGGACCAGAAACCTGCCCGCATGGCAACCCGCTGCCGGGCCATGAGTCCGTGGTGAAGGATTGGGTGGCTTTGACAGAGATACCCGTTGGAGCGCAGGTCACCATCCGCCGGGTACATGAACTGGCAGAGGAAGGCAGGGATGTGCTATCTTTCCTCGAAGCGAACGGTATTGCCCCGGGGATACAAGCTCGGTTGGTAGATAATCTGCCATTCAATCAGACGGTCACATTGGACGTTGCGGGTAAGTCAGTGACATTGGGTTTTGCGCTGGCCAGATATGTGTATGGTGAAATCGTATTGTAGCGTTAAGTCTCTTATTAATAGACATTTATCTTTACAGAAGATTTCGCCAGTTCCATATCATAAGGGTTCTCACCCTGGAATGCGCAGGTTGTTAATCGTTCACTTTAAAGGTACGAGCGCTTTGTTCGAAATCCCCTAATCTATCGTCATACTCATCCGCGCTGGTACCATATGTAATGATCCAAAATTTGTTCCCGTCTTTTATCGCATAGAGTAGTTCTTTGCCCTTGATACCCGATATGGTAAATTCAATCTCCAGTCTGCCAGCTTCATACTGGTTTAATTTCACTATCTTTCGGTCAGTAACAACAAAACTGGAAGGGAATTGGGTCAGGGCTGTGTCGAGGTAGGTATCTAT
Organism: Anaerolinea sp.; assembly: GCA_013824865.1. Classification (GTDB taxonomy): domain Bacteria; phylum Chloroflexota; class Anaerolineae; order Anaerolineales; family Anaerolineaceae; genus PNON01. The sequence continues at coordinate 12,268 of PNON01000013.1, forward strand.
GGAAATCGCTGAAAGCACTTTCTCTGTAGTAATTGCAACGCTGGTTAAAGATCCTGAAGACCCAACAACAGAATCAAACGCCCAAATCACAAACACATCAGGGTTTTGTTCAATTAAATTTGCCATACTCTCATATTCAGATCCGAGAGATCTTAATTTTTCCACAATTAAATCAAGGTCTTGAGTAAGGTCGCCCCCGGTGTAGCTATCAGGTAGCCAGATCTCAATATTTCTTCCTTCAAATTTTACCCATCCGGGAATAGTAGATTGGACTGTAGCAGTAGGAGTGGGATGCGGAATTTCTGTGGGAACCACCGCCTCAACAGCGATTGATGAGGGCTCGCCGCTCGGTTTTGTAACTTGAAAAAATGAACATCCCATGATGATCATTAAGGTCAATACGCAAAGTCCATATAGCCAGGTTTTTGACTTCATTTTTCCTCCAAAACCATGGATAGCCATTGGTTTGATCGTGATGAATTTCATTAAAGGTGGTTGATACCTAATTGTATATCAAGTTATCCGGAATTACAGACAAGCATAGTTCAGGCAAAAGCCGCTTTTTATTGAGATTTAAGATATGGGAGGAAATGCGTCCCGGAATCACTTACCATTATCTTGTTGTAAATATTGACCAGATAGATGACTTTGGAATTGTGCGTAAATCGTATTCTCCGCCGGAAATAATAGCCTTCGCCGCCCGCATGCCGCTGCAGATGGCAGCGCCAATGCCTTCGCCCATATCCGGGGTGGCCAGGCCGGCAGCATCCCCAACCAGGAGCGCATTGCCATGCCGGAGACCCTTCAGCGAATGGCGGATGTAATAGGTGTGCGCCACGGGTTGATAAGTGTGCCCCCGCACCAGCCCCCAATGCTCCAGATTTTTAGTGAGCAAGCCCCAATGGCGGCGGATATCGTCGCTGTTGCGCTTCAGATCAAAGGCTTTCCCGCCTACCCCCACATTCACATGACCGCCAGCCTTGGGTACATACCAGGCATACCCCGGCAGGTTGTTTTCAAGGAACCACAGGTGGCAGCGTTCGTCCGCGCCCGTATAATGAAACTCCTCCTCCATGGCCACTATTTGATCCTCTGGGCGAAGACTGTTTTGCTGCTGAAACAAAGACCGGCGTACCGGGCAATATGTGCCGCCAGCGCCAATGAGGTATTTTGCATGAAATCCGCCATCGATCACATAGCCACCCTCCACCTGCTCGATATATTGCGCCTTGTGCTGAATGAGAGGCACACCGCAGGTTTTCAGCAGCCAGTCATCCAATTCAACGCGGCGGATGGCGAATTGAAGGGTGGGCAGTTTGAATTTCATCCCCTTCACTGAAACCTGGAACGAGTGGAAAGTGGTAAAGCTGTGCGGATAGGTCTCAGGGCACAGGTCTAGATCTACCACCACCGCCGGGGTGATCCATCCAGCGCATGGCTTTTGGCGTGGAAAGGACTGTTTATCCAGCAGCAGGCAATTCACGCCAGCCTGATTCAACTGCCTTGCGCAGGCTGTGCCAGCCGGGCCGGCTCCTACGATGGCCACTTCAGCGTGGATCATGGCTAGACCATTCGGCAGTCTGGCTGGGGTGAGCCGGGACGGGTGAAAACAATCTGCCAGAGCTGCTGCACACGTGAGCGGAACCCGCCAGCGCTGCTGAGCAGGTAATAATGCCACATCCGGCGAAATCGTTCGGAATAGTTGGCTTGCAGCTTTGGCCAGGCAGCTTCAAAATTTGCCTGCCAGGCCATCAGGGTTGGATCGTAGTGTGGGCCGATATTATGCCAATCCTCCATTACAAACAGCCCTTCCATGGCTGCCGCAAGCTGCGCGATGGAAGGCAGCATGCCGTTGGGAAAGATGTACTGGGTGGTAAACTGGTCCGCCAGGGTGACGCTAATATTGCCGCCGATGGTGTGAATGAAGCCCACGCCATCGGGTTTAAGGCAGCGGTCAACAATTTCCATATAGGTGGGGTAATTTTTATAGCCTACATGCTCCATCACACCAATGGAAATGACGCGATCGAACTGTCCCTGGACTTCGCGGTAATCCTGAAGTCGCAATTCCACTGGCAGACCGTGACACAATTCCATGCCCAGGGCAACCTGTTCTTTGGAGACAGTCACCCCCAACACCTGTACGCCATATTTCTCGGCAGCATATTTTGCAAAACTACCCCAGCCGCATCCGATTTCCAGCACTGTCATGCCTGGCTGGAGGCCGATTTTGCGGCATACCAGTTCCAGCTTGGCTTCCTGGGCTTCATCCAGATCCTTTGCATCCTTCCAGTAAGCGCAGGTATAGTTTAGGCGTTTATCCAGCATGGCTTGATAGAGATCATTACCCAGGTCATAATGTTGCTGTCCTACTTGAAAGGCGCGGCCGACATTCTGAAGATTCAATAACTGGGCCCGCAGAATATGTAAATTAACGCGCCAGTTACCCAGCACTTTGTTATCCAATCGCGCAATTAGCGCGCGGGTGATGAACTGGTCAATGGCCGGACAATCCCACCAGCCGTCCATGTAGCCTTCCCCCAGTGCCAGATGCGGCTGCTGAAGCACGCGGGTGAAAAAGCGGTCATCGTGGACAGTGATATCCCACGGGTTGGAGCCATTGACCTGGATGCCGGCTTCAGCCAAAAGAGCGGTTAAAATACTTTTCGTTTTATTAGGCATAAAACCCCCTTATAAAGTTCTAATTACAAATAACCCAGTGTATGAAGAATAGTTGCAGCCGTGTCCGTTACATTAGTACTTATCACATCTAAGTGATATAAGTTAATGTATATAAATTATATTAGAATTATATTAGATATCCTACATCAACCCTTGACTTTCATGAAGGGGGGTTCATAATTAAGTGATGGAATACAAGGATTACTACAAGACCCTCGGCGTGGAGAAAAACGCTTCTGCGGCGGATATCAAAAAAGCTTATCGCAAACTGGCAATGAAGTATCACCCGGACCAGAACCCCGGGAATAAATCCGCGGAAGACAAGTTCAAAGATCTGAACGAGGCTTACCAGGTGTTGAGCGACACAAAAAAGCGCGCCCGCTACGACCAATTAGGCGATTCCTATTTCAATTACCAACAAACCGGTGGCTCCCCAGGTGGATTTAACTGGGGCGAATGGTCCACCAGCGGCCGGCAGGGGCGTGCACAGCAGGTAAATGTGGATGACCTGGGAGGAATGTTTGGCGGATTTTCCGATTTCTTCCGTACCATCTTTGGTGAATACGGTGGTACTTACACGCAAACATCTCGTACCACTGGAAGGGTTTCGCCACAGGCACTTCAGCAACCAGTTACCATCAGCCTGATGGAAGCTTTTAACGGGACGACGCGTATGATACAAATCGGGACGAAACGGTTGGAAGTCAAAATCCCGGCGGGGGCAAAGACGGGCACACGCATTCGGGTACCTGGTGGCGCTTCTTCCACCGGTATGGCGGCTGATATCCATCTGGTGATAGATGTGGCGTCCGACCCGCGCTTTGAACGCAAGGATCACGACCTGTATACCGACATCAGCATTGATTTGTATTCCGCCATCCTGGGCGGGCAGGTTATCGTAACCACCCCGGCAGGCAATGTGACTCTCACCATCCCGGCTGGCACGCAGCCCGGACAAACCTTCAGACTGACCGGGCGGGGCATGCCCCACTTGAAAGATAAAGCAAAATCCGGCGATCTTTACGCCAGAGTGAAGGTGCAGATACCGAAGAACCTGACGGATAGTGAACGCGATATATTTAATAAACTCGCCCACCGGGAATAACCCCGGCGGATTGAAAGGATTTTAATGAAGAAGATACACTTATTGTTGCCCATGATCGTTATTACAGCCACCATTCTGGCCTGTGCTTCCCCGGCTCTGCTCCAGCCCGGTTCCATTCTGCCGACTAGCACTGTGGCTATCCCTACCCCTGCGAGGGTTGAACCGGCAGTACCGATGGTGATATCTGATACCCAGGACCAACTGGTCAATATTTACGATAAAGTCAGCCCGGGAGTTGTGGCCATCCAGGTGCTCACTGATTCTGGGGATGGAATGGGATCAGGCTTTGTGTATGATATGCAAGGACATATCATCACCAATTATCATGTGGTTGAAGGCGCCACTGAGTTGGAAGTGGATTTTCCATCTGGTTATAAGACAACAGGCAAAGTGATCGGAGTGGATACCGACTCAGATATCGCCGTCATTAAGGTGGATGCTCCTGAAGAAGAATTATACCCGGTGATGCTGGGAGATTCGGGGCAGGTGAAGGTCGGGCAGACAGTGGTGGCGATTGGAAATCCCTTTGGGTTGAACAGCACCATGACCATGGGTATCGTCTCTGCGCTGGGCCGTACACTGGATTCAGCCCACGCCACTCCTGATGGCCAGGTGTATACAGCCGGCGATCTGATCCAGACCGATGCGGCCATCAACCCGGGCAACTCCGGCGGCCCGCTGCTCAACCTGAATGGAGAAGTAATCGGAATCAACCGCGCCATCCGCACAGCCGGAGATTCCATAAGTGGCGACACCGGTAATATTGGCATTGGCTTCGCCATTTCCATCAATATCGTAAAAAGAGTTGTGCCGCAGTTGATTGCCCATGGCAAGTATGATTATCCCTACCTTGGTCTTTCCAGCCTGCCGGATATCAGCCTGGCTGCCCAGAAGGCGCTTGGATTGGACCGTGCTGTTGGCGCCTATATTGTGGATATCGCGCCAGGCAGCCCGGCTGAGCAGGCCGGTTTGCGTTTGGGAACAGTAAAATCCAGTATCCAGGGACTCATGAAAGGAGGTGACCTGATCATCGCCATTGATGGTCAATCCATTCTTACATTCGGAGATCTGTTGAAGTATCTCATCAATCAAAAATCTCCCGGAGATACAGTGATATTAACCATCCTGCGGGATGAACAGGAAAAAGAGATCACGCTCACATTAGGTTCACGCCCATAGCCATTTTGCTATAATTAAACAGGAGGTTCCTATGTTGAACGAGAAAGATATCCGCGGTTTACTAACCTACACTTCCGGGGAACCGGTCTTGAGTCTGTATCTGAATACCGAGCCATCCGGTGGCAATGCCGATGCTTACCGGCTAAATATGCGCAGCATGTTGAAAGGGGTGGATGCTATCGCTGATGTACAGAGAATCGAGCAATATTTTAACCAGGAATACGATTGGTCGGGGCGAAGTGTGGCTGTTTTTTCATGCGCCGCTGAGGATTATTTCCGGGCTTTTCCGTTGGCTGTACCGGTGCGTAGCCTGGTCCGGCTGAGCAAGCAGTTGCACATCAAACCGCTGGCTGACCTGTGGGACGCTTATGGCGGGTACGGCGTGGCGCTGGTGGATAAACAGGGTGCCAGAGTATTCTATTTCAACATGGGTTCATTGGAAGAACAGGAAGGATTCCTGGGCGAAGCAGTGAAGCATGTGAAAAAAGGTGGGGCTTCATCTTTCCCGGGCAGACGAGGTGGAACTGCGGGAAGGACTGGTTACGAGGATGAACTTGAAAGCCGGAACATGAAGGAAGCTGCAGCCTTTGCGGGGAGATTCTTTGAAAGCAACCATGTCCGCCGGGTGCTCATTGGCGGCACGGAAGAGAATATTGCCAGTTTCAAGAACCACTTACCGAAAATCTGGCAAAGCCTGGTGGTGGGAACATTTCACAGTCCAATCACCGCCAGCCATACCGAAGTGCAGGCGAAAGCATATCAGATCGGTGAGGAAGCAGAGCGAGTACGGGAGGCAGGGCTGGTGGAAGCTGCCATTACCGCGGCAGCTAAAGGTGGGGCCGGAGCTTCTGGAATGGAGGAGACATTGCAGGCCGTGAGCGCTCACCGTGTTCAGACTCTGCTGGTGAAGGAAGGTTACTATGCCAGTGGCGCGAAGTGCCCACGCTGCGGATTGTTAACTGCGGTAACCCAGGAGGCATGTCCTGTTTGCGGATCAGCCATGGGGCGCGTGCTGGACGTGGTAGATTCTGCGGTTATTGCCGTGTTACAGACAGGCGGTGACGTGGAAATTGTGCATGAAAACCAGGCTCTGGAAGCTGCTGGCAAGATCGCCGCATTATTGCGATTTTAAATTACCATCGATCTTCCCCGGATCTTTTTGTGTAATATTTTGCGATTGAGAACTATGAATATTGAAAGCAAATGTGATACAAAGCCTTAATCTTTCTTGAATAATCATCATAAAAGGCTATACTTTTAATAATAGCAACAACATTTGGAGAGGAGAATTGCATGTTAATACGTGTCTTTAAACCATTTATTTTTCTGGCCCTGGTAATCGTCCTGGTGGGCACAGCCTGTCTCAATACCGGAGGCGATACCCCTGAACCAAAACCTGCGGTAAATCTTCCCGACGAGCCGCCTGTTCAGGAGATACCCGCCGAACCACAGGCGGATGACAGTGGCGCGGTGAATAATATTGACGATGTCGAAGGAGCAGTTTTCCAGATCATCGGCACCGGCACCGTCAACACTGTGGAAGAGGGTGTCATCTATAATCATGAATGGGGGGGCACCGGGTTCTTCATCGATTCATCAGGTATCGCGGTGACCAATAATCACGTAGTGGCTGGAGCGGCTGTGCTTAAAGCCTATGTCAGCGGTGAATCAGCCCCGCGGGCAATCACGGTTTTGGGTACCTCAGAGTGCGCTGACCTGGCTATTGTCAAGGTGCAGGGTGGTGATTTCCCCTTCCTTGCCTGGTATGATGGACCGATCAAGACCGGGTTGGATGTGTACGCCGCTGGTTTCCCGCTGGTTGAACCGGAATACAACCTGACCAAGGGTATCGTTTCCAAGGTGAATGCCAAGGGACAAACAGCCTGGGCTTCGCTGGACTATATCATCGGTCATGACGCCAAGATCAATGGTGGTAATTCTGGCGGTCCGCTGGTGACCGAGGATGGTAAAGTGATCGGAATCAATTACAGCAATCGGGCAGATCTTGACCAGCAATTTGCCATTCCTGGCGAGCTGGCCATTCCCATCATAGAGGAATTGCAGCTTGGTCAGGATGTAGCCTCGCTGGGCATGTATGGCGTGGCTGTTGTTTTCGGTCCGAACCAGGAATACCCGGGTATCTGGGCGCAATCTGTCACCACCGGCAGCACGATTGATAAAGCTGGAATCCAACCTGGCGATATCATTTACGAAGTGGAAGGCATCCAGGTAGCCACAGATGGCACGATGGGTGAATATTGCGATATTGTGCGCGGGCACAGCGCCAGCGACCCACTTAAAGTGGCTGTTTACCGCTATGGTTCAGACGAGATTCTGGAAGGGTCGCTGAATGATGGACCACTGGCGGTCACTTATACAGATGTACTGGGAAACACCGCCACCGGCGATTCTGGTGGTCAAGACTCTTCTGGCTCCACTGGCCAGAACGCAACCGGCATCTCCACCGAGTTTGATGGCGACATCACCCAGGAAGGCTGGGAGATGGTCTTGTTTGATCTTTATAATTCAAAAGCCGAAGGATCAATGCAACAGAAAACTGGTCGCATGACCATATCTGTGGGAAGTACATCGACGGAAGTGTATGCGTTTAATAATAATCTCACAGCTTCAGATGTAATCCTAAAAACAACCACAACAAAAGTTTCAGGCCCTAACCGGATGAATGCCAGCCTGGTTTGTCGTGCCACGGAAAAAGGCTGGTATGAGTTTGCCATAACCTACGGTGGATTTGTCCAGGTATGGAAATGGGACGCAAACGCCGGTGATAATGGTTATTTCTACATGCTTGCGGACCGTGGTTCGACCGCCATCAAAGTGCAGACCGGCGGAGTGAACACTCTGGAAGCCCATTGCATTGGTACTCAGTTAACATTCTTTGTCAACGGAGTTAAGGTGGCCGACGTGACCGACCGGGACTTTACAGAGGGTTTAGTGGGCGTAGGTGTCTATGCCTTTGATATAAAAGGTCCTGTGGTGGACTTTGAAAACTTCTACGCGGAAGTGCAGTAAACGCTACACAACTTGAAAAAGAGCGGCGATCAGCGCCGCTCTTTTTTGTCACAGGTTATAATCACAATCATGGAAGCATCCTCAGCCAATAAACAGATCGCCCGTGCTGCAGGGACGGTGATGCTGGCGTTCATCATTAGCAACCTGATCGGCCTTGTGCGGCAGATCGTGATTGCGCATGCCTTCGGCACTGGTGCGGAAATGGAGGCTTTTAATGCTGCCAATAGAGTGGCTGAGGTGCTTTTTAACCTGACTGCTGGGGGCGCGCTGGCTTCAGCTTTTGTGCCCACATTCACCGGCCTGCTGGCAAAGGAAGACCGCGCTGGCGCCTGGAAACTGGCCAGCTCGGTGGTTAACCTGTTGCTGATCATCCTCATCCTGGTGGCGGCCATAGCAGCTTTGTTTGCACCGCTGATCGTCCAGCGTTTGCTGGCTCCCGGCTTTGATGCAGGAAAGCAGCTGCTCACCATACAACTGCTGCGCGTGCTGCTTCCATCAGTGGTCATCTTTGGCGTCAGCGGTTTGATCATGGGTATTTTGAACGCCCACCAGAAGTTCCTCATTCCCGCGCTGACGCCGGCGATGTATGCACTGGGCATGATCTTTGGAGTCCTGGTATTTAGCCCAAGCCTGGGTATCTTCGGGCTGGCGTGGGGGGCAGTCATCGGTGCGGCGCTGCATTTGATCCTGCAGATTCCCTCGCTGCTGCGGCTGAAAGGGATGTACATGCCGCTCCTGTGGTTGGATAACCCGCTGGTATGGCAGGTGGGAAAATTGTTGCTGCCCAGGATGTTTGGGGCAGCCATTGTGCAGTTGAACTTCTGGGTGAACACGCTGCTGGCTTCTTTCCAGCCAACGGGTAGCCTGAATGGTGTGGTGTATGCCTTCCAATTGATGCTCATGCCGCAGGCAGCCATTGCCCAGTCCATTGCCATTGCCGCCATGCCCACCTTCTCGAGACAGGTTGCGTTGGGCAGGTTGGATGAGATGCGCACATCCCTGGCTGCCGCTTTACGCGGGGTGATCTTGCTATCCATGCCAGCCGCGATGGGGCTGATGCTGCTGCGCCAACCGATTGTGGCTCTTTTATATCAGCGCGGTGAATTTACGGCACATTCCACCGAACTGGTAGCCTGGGCGCTGTTGTGGTACGCAGCTGGGCTGGTGGGTCACTCGGTGGTCGAGGTACTGGCGAGGGCGTTTTATGCACTGCATGACACCCGCACACCGGTCACCATCGGCGCCATTGCCATGGGATTGAACGTGGCGCTTAGCCTGCTTTTTGTCCGCTGGTTTGCAGCCATCGGCTGGATGCCGCACGGTGGCCTGGCCCTGGCCAATTCAACCGCAACCGCGCTGGAAATGGTTGGATTGCTCATCCTCATCCGCCACAAGCTGGCAGGGATTTCCGGGGCGAGGATTATGAACGCGTTTTGGCTGGCTTTAGCAGGAAGCCTGGTGATGGCTGGCTCCATTCATGGCATGGTGCTGGTATTAAGTTCATACAGCTTTCTGATTCAAGGTCTGGCTGGCATCCTCGTCGGCGGTGTTGTGTATGCAGGGGTGCTAACTTTGTTGAGGGTGGACGAAATCCATATGCTGGTTGGCGCCATCAAACGCAGATTGCCCATCTCATTTTTTATCAACAAAAGACCCTAAAGGTTTCGAAACCTGTAGGGTCTTTTGCTATCAATCTTTCTTGCCGAGCCTGGCTCTTTCCTGCTCCACGATCTCAGGTTCAAGCTTCTTAAATAATGGTCCAGGTTGACGCAGGACCCTGCCAGGCTGGAGCGTAGATACCTTCCATTCTCCACTGGCGCCTGCCGGGTCATATCGCAGCACGGTATGTTCTCCCAGGCTGTCTTTCACACTTTCCACGGATTGGCTGCCAAAAAGTGGTGCATCATAACCCAGGAAGGTATGCAGCCTTTCGCAGCTGAAGGGGATGAACGGTGCCAGCATGGTCTTGAGGTTATCAATCGCAAGGATGGCGGTATAGACTGATTTGGCCGCCGCGGCTTTATCCGTCTTGATCTCAAACCAGGGGGCGGAAGTATCCAGATATTTATTGACCTCACCGGACAGGCGCATGGATTCGCCAAGAGCAGCCCGCAGGTGAACAGCTTCCATCTGACCAGCTACTGTCTCAAAACCTTTCTCAACTGCCGCCAGTAGTTCCTTGTCTGTTGGACGCAGCAAACCGGGATCGGGCAGCACGCCTTCCCAGTGTTTATAGGTGAATGCCAGCACGCGGTTAACCAAGTTGCCCCAGGTGGCTACCAGCTCGTCGTTGTTGCGGTGGTAGAAATCATCCCAGTTCCAGTCGGTATCTTTGGTTTCAGGCATGTTCACAGTCAGGTAATAACGCAGCGGATCCGGGTCGTAACGTGAGAGGAAATCCAGCCCCCACACAGCCCAGTTGCGGCTGCCGGAAATCTTTTGAGCTTCCAGGTTCATGAATTCGTTGGCTGGTACATCAAATGGCAGGGTCAGGGTGTGGGGAGGGTCTCCCATCAAACGTGAAAATTCCACCCCGCAGCCAATAAGCTGCGCTGGCCAGATGACAGCATGGAAGGGAATATTGTCCTTACCGATGAAGTAATAGCTCTTCGCCTGCGGCTCGTACCACCAGTTTTGCCAGTCAGCTGGCAACTTGTTGAGATTGGCATATTCCACCGAAGCAGAAAGGTAGCCAATGACCGCTTCAAACCACACGTACAGGCATTTCCCTTCCCATCCTTCCAGTGGTACCGGGATGCCCCAATCCAGGTCGCGGGTGATGGCGCGTCCATGCAGGGCTTCGGCTTCCATCTGCCCCAGCGACTGACGCAGCACATTTGGGCGCAAATGCTCTTGTTTCCCTTTTAAAAATCCAACTACCTGCGGTTGCAGCTTGCCCAGGTCCAGGTAGTAATGTTCTGTTTCGCGCAGCTCTGGTGTGGAACCGTCCACCTTGGAGCGCGGATTGATGAGTTTATCTGCTTCCAGCAGGCTGCCGCACTTGTCACATTGATCCGATCTGGCAAAGTTATCCCCACAGATGTAGCAGGTGCCTTCCACATAGCGGTCAGGTAAAAAGCGTCCCTGGGAAGTGGCGTACCATTGTTTGCTCTTTTCGGTGTACAGGTAACCATTATTCTTGAGAGCGTTGAATATCTTTTTTGAGATGTCAAAATGGTTATCCGTATGGGTACTGGTGAACAGGTCGTAACTGAGGCCCAACTGCTGGAACAGGTCGAGGAAGCTGTTGTGAAAGCGCTGGTAGGCAGCATACGGGGTGGTGCCTTCCGCATCCGCGCGGAGGGTGATGGGGGTGCCATGCGCATCAGATCCAGATACCATGAGCACCTTGCGTCCGCGCAGGCGGTGGTAGCGTGCAAAGATATCCGCTGGCAGGTAAGCGCCAGTCAGGTTGCCGACGTGGATCTCAGCATTCGCGTAAGGCCAGGCAACAGCCACCAGGATGGGAGTATCAGTCATTATTCACCTCGATGGAATATTGTAGCATAAACCCGGGGTTGGAATGGGGAGTATGGCCAGTGTTGAATTACGCTCATGTGCATATTTTCAGAGGGAGAGACTTGGTGGGATTAGCGCCATACACCCGGCACCGCGTATCCGCACCCCGGGCATTTTCCATCGTCCGCAATTCGGTTGGCGCTCACGAAATACCCCCGGCGCTGAATGAGCACCGTACCGCAACCAGGACAGTGAGTATCTTCCAGCGACCCCACCCGTCCGGGCAGGTTGCCGGCGTATACAAAACGCAAACCAGCTTCCTGGCCGATATCTGCGGCTTGCTGCAACTCCGCCGGACGGGTGGCGTGCCAGTCCTGCATGCGGTAATCCGGATGAAAACCAGTTACATGCCAGGGGATTTCCGGTGAAATCGCGCTGATGGCACGCGCGGCGTCCCATAGTTCAGCCGGATCATCATTGAAACCTGGGATGACCAGTGTCACCACTTCCACCCATAGCCCCAGATCATGTGCAGTCTGGATGCTGTTTAGCACATGTTTCAACTGACCGCCCATGGCACGGTAATTCTCTGCGCGCATGGATTTCAAGTCGATCTTATATCCATCCATAACGGGTTGCAGATATTCCAGGCATTCGCGCGTGGCATAACCATTGGAGATCATGACGCACTTCAAGCCTTGCTGATTTGCAAGTGAGAAGACCTCATGCGCCCACTCCGCGGTGATGACTGGTTCGTTATAAGATGATGCTATCACCTGTGCTCCCTGGCGGAGAGCGATCTCTACAATCTGCTCAGCTGAGCTTCGATGGAACATGCTGCGCGGGGCTTCAATCTGCGCATCCCGTAATACCTGGGAGGAAAGCCAATTCTGGCAGAAATCACAATGAAAATTGCAGCCCAACATACCGAAGGTCAATGCCCCACTGCCGGGCAGGAAGTGGTAAAAGGGTTTCTTTTCCACCGGGTCCACATTCAGTCCAGCCACATAGCCATGTGGCACACGCAGCTCTCCCTTATCATTGAAACGCACCTGGCAGATGCCTCTGCGACCGGGTCGAATCAAGCAGCGATGGGTGCAGGCAATACACCGAATACTACCACCTTCCAATGGCTGCATCAGCTGCCCGCAAATCGTCATTTCATCCAGTACTGCTGAAAATTCCGTCATTTATCTCTCCTGTTTTATTATATCCACTTCATCCTGTGGTAAACTAGATGAGCCGGGGCGGATTTGGGTTTTGCGGAACCATAGTTCAATTTAATTATTCACAAAACGATCAAAAATGGACAAAAAAACAATCTCTGTACTCGAATTTCCCAGGGTGCTTGAAAAGTTAGCCGGTTTCACCTCTTTCAGCATGTCCCATGAAATGGCGCTGCAGGTGCAGCCCACTGCCGATATCGAGCTGGCGCGCACCTGGCAGTTGCAGACCAGTGAGGCCAGGCAGCTGCTCTCAATCAACACCGATATCCACCTGGGCGGGGTGGCAGACATCCGCGCCCAGCTTCGTACTGCATCACGCGGAGGTGTGTTGGCGCCCTCCGAGCTGCTGGATGTGAAGAACACACTCATCAGTGCGCGCACGCTTATGCGCACCCTGGGAAACATTGAAAACATCTACCCCGCGATCGCCGCTGTCATTCTGGAACCTCCGCAACCTTATGGCATTGTGGATGCCATTTCACGCTGTATTTCCGACCATGGCGACATTCTGGATGGCGCCTCGGATAAATTGGCAGGCATTCGGCGCGAGCTAAAGCAATCGCATGACCGCCTTCTCACCCGCCTGGAGCGTATCATCAACGATCCGCACAATGCCCCCATGCTGCAGGAAGGCATCATCACCCAACGCGACGGCCGGTATGTTGTGCCGTTACGCTCTGAATTTAAAGGGCAGATCAAGGCCATTGTGCATGATCAATCCTCATCGGGAGCCACATTATTTGTGGAACCGCTGGTGGTTGTGGAATTAAATAACCGCTTTAAAGAACTGCAGCTTGAAGAACGGGATGAAGAAAGGCGCATTTTGGCGACCCTTTCCGACCATGTCGGCGCACAATCAGAGGATATCCGCGCACTGCTGGAGCTTCTGGCTCAGTTGGACTTGATCTTCGCCCGAGCCAAATATGCGGATGCGATCCATGCAGTGGAGCCGGTGCTGCATCCCATCCCCGCGAAACCGGAAAAAGGCCACCCTGGCAGCCGCATCCGCTTGTATAACGCGCGCCATCCGCTACTCAACCCCGACACGGTTGTCCCGATCGATCTGCTGCTGGATGAAGCCACATTCATCCTTATCATCACTGGTCCAAACACAGGTGGCAAGACCGTTACTTTGAAAACAGTCGGCCTGTTCGCGCTGATGAGCCAGTCCGGGCTGCATATCCCTGCTCAATCCGGCTCGGAAATCAGCGTCTTTCAACAGGTTTTCGCGGATATTGGAGATGAGCAGTCCATCGAGCAATCGCTTTCCACCTTTTCAGGGCATATCACCAACATTATCCATCTGCTCAAGCTGGCGGATGCTGGAAGCCTGGTGTTATTGGATGAACTGGGAGCCGGTACGGATCCGCAGGAAGGCGCCGCCCTGGCCATGGCTATTCTAAAAGACCTGCTTGGCCGAAGCATCACCAGCATGGTAGCCACACACTACCCGGAGTTAAAAACATTTGCGCACAACACCCCGGCGGTGGTCAACGCCAGCCTTGAATTCGACCTGAAGACGCTGCGCCCAACCTATCACCTGACTCTTGGATTACCGGGGAGATCCAATGCATTGGACATCGCTGAACGACTGGGGCTGCCGGAGCGGATCATCACATCCGCGCGTTCCACCATCCACCCTGATGAGTTGAAGGCAGAAGACCTTCTGGATGAGATCTACCATCAACGGGGAGTGGCTCGTGAAGAACGTGCCCGCGCTGAAGCGCTTCACAAAATGACCGCTGACACAGAACGTCAGGTGACACAGCGATTGAAGCATATCGAAACTGAACGCCAGGAGATCATCACAACGGCGCAGAAGGAAATGGAGCTTGAATTAGAACGTTTTCAGCGCGAAGTGGAGATTCTGAAAAAAGAACTCGCCCGCGCCAGACAGCCGCTGGAGGCAGTGAAAGCGGTGCAGGAAGAACTTATCCGCCTGGAAGATGAAACACCGTCAACCTCAGGTACTCCAGTACATACGGAAACAGATCGGCAGTTTCAGGTGGGCAACAATGTAATGGTAGCCTCTCTGAACATGCAGGGTAGGATCACGACCTTGACGACCACGGACGCAGAGGTGCAGATGGGCAATCTGCGCATCCGTGCCCGGCTGAGTGACTTGCGTCGCCCGGAAAAAAGTACACCCATGCCGGAACCACAGAAACCTAAAACCCGCAGAATCGTTACAGAATCCTCAACTGTACCCAAGGAAAGCCTGTGGCCCACTCCTGGAATGGAGCTGGATATTCGCGGCCAGCGGGCAGAAGATGGGTTGGATCTGCTGGATCGTTATATCGAGCAGGCCTATGTCAGCGGCATGCCTTTTGTTCGCATCATCCACGGCAAGGGCACTGGACGCTTGCGGCAGGTGATCCGCGAGGCGCTTAAGGCCAATCCCCATATTTGTAATTTCGAAAGCGGAATGGAAAATGAAGGCGGCGATGGGGTGACAGTGGCCCGTTTAAAGCAGGATTAAAGAAAGAAGTCGATAGTGGTTTGGGCTCTTCACTATCGACTTCTTTTCACAAGTCCCCTTGTGCTTGTGCCATGATGTCCGGGACAGGTTATCTATACAACATGATAACATTTATCCGTAGACACAACGTAGACAAACTTGGTTCTGGTAAATGTGTCGAGCTGGTCTTATATATCTCAGGATGCCACTTTATCCCCGTGGCTGCTGGCGAACTCACCTACTATTGCATTGAATTTGGCCGAGGGCAATGAATTCAGATCCTTTTGATATCTTTCCTGTACTTCCAACCCATAGCGGTAGGCTTCCCGCGGGTTTCCAAGTTGCTGCAGGGCTTCCATGATCCCAATGTGGTAATCTTCGTTGTAGGGATCAATATCCACCAGGGTGTATAACCACTGGATTCGCCAGCCACGATCACCCACCACGGAACAGTGTGCGGCCAACCTCTCCAATATCAAAATATGGTTGCGAAGTTCCCTTTTTTCCAGGTTTCCCACCCATGTTTCGTATTCAACAGTATTTGGCAAGTCAACACCTGCTAACATGCGGTTGGAACGCCATAAGCCCTCAGCATAAGCCATTTCTTTGTAGAGAGCTTCTGGAATTGGCAAGTCACTGGATATGTTCCACAGGGCTTCATTCGCCCGCCTGTTTACCCTGTGGTATTCTTTAATATCCACCCAGGTGCGGGCAGGATCCAGGTAGACCTTATTGATCTCAGCACGTAAAAGGGAGGGGTCTGGCAAGGAGGTTCGCAGCCTGGAAAGGTTATCCCTGAAGTAAGCACGCGCCATTTCTGGGGGCTCTTCCGGCCATAACAACCCTAGTAATTCACCTCTTCCCACAGGTTGTTCTTGCGCGGCCAGGTAGTATAGGATCGCCCTGGGTATGCGGCGTTTTATCAACAACGGCTGATCACGCCACAGTATGATGGGTGTTCCAAGGAGCAGGATCTTTAATTCAATCATCTCACCCCCTTAATATACAACACATTACTCCAAATCTTCCACTTGCTGTAACAATTCCTCGGCTGATCGCAGGGTATTTTCGGTGGAATTCCCCAACATTTGAGCCAATTCCACGATACGATCTTCCCTGGACAGCTCAGCAACCTGCGTTATTGTACGGCCATCAGAAACCACCTTGCTAACATTGAAATGTTGGTCTCCATAGGCTGCTAGCTGAGGCAGATGGGTGACGCAGAACACCTGGTGATGGCGCGCCAACTGCCACAGCTTCTTTCCCACAATACTACCCACCCTGCCGCCAATACCCTGGTCAATCTCATCGAATACCAGCGATGGTATCCTGTCCTCTTTCGCGAGTACATTTTTTAATGCCAGCATCAAACGCGAAGTCTCGCCCCCAGAAGCAATCTTTACCAGCGGTTTCAGCCCTTCGCCGGGATTGGGGGCGATTAAGAATTGCACCCAATCCATTCCATGACCATCCAGACCGATGGTACCGTCAGATGAAGAGAGAGAAGCTTTCAGTGTTTCGAAACCCACCTGGAAACGAGCGCCTTCCATCTTTAGCTCGTCCAACTCTGATTCAATCTCCCGTGACAGGCGTTCCGCGGCTTCTTTGCGAATTTTGGATAGTACCATGGCTTGCCCCTGAATATCTGCCAGCAACGCTTGTTCCTGCTGTTGTAACCCGGCACTGCGCTCGCCTGAGGAGTTGATCAACTCCAGTTTCTTGCGTGTGGCAGCCAGGAAACTCAGCACACTTTCAATTGAACCGCCATGCTTGCGCTTCAAGTTGTTGAGCAAGCCAATGCGTTCCTCAATCTCTTCAAGTCGGCGTGGATTGAATTCGATGCCATCTGCATAATCGCGTATTTCGCGGGTAAGATCCTCTGCCTGTTCCATAAGGCTGTTACCGATGGTGGTTATTTCAGTCTGGGTAGGATCCAGGCGCGCGAGTTGCTGCAGTTGATGGTTTAGCTGCCCGAGCAGGTCGGTAATCGATTGCATCTCAGGGGAAGGTTCGTCTAACAGGGTGACAGCCCCCCGGGCTGCCAGCGCCAGGTTCTCAGCGTTAGCCAGGCGATTGCGTTCCTGATCCAATTGCTCGTCTTCGCCAGGTTGCAAGCGGGCCGCGCTGATCTCCTGCTCCTGGAAGGATAGTAGTTCCAACCGGGAGGCGGCTTCCTGTTCCATGGCGAGAAGTTCGCGCAGCTCACGACGAATTTCAAGCAGATGATGATAGCCGTGTTGGTATTGGTGGAGTTGCGCCTCATCCCCTGCAAAACTATCCAACAGTCCAATATGTGCCCGGGTGTTGAGTAAGGACAGGTGTTCAGATTGCCCGTGAATATCCACCAGCAGATCACCGATAGCGCGTAGTGTGGATTGGGTCACGCCGCGTCCATTTACCCGCGCGCTGGTTCGCCCCTCCAGGCGCATTTCACGCTCAACGGTCAGGATGTCTTGATTTTCCCGCAAGTCTTCCTGCGCTAACAGCAAGGCAAGCTCAGGCGGACAATCCGCCAGGCTGAAGGTGGCTTCAATACGGGATTTAGCTGCTCCGGCACGGACGGATGTGGCATCAAAAGATCCGCCCAGCAAGGCCATGATCGCGTCCAGGATGATGGACTTACCGGCGCCGGTTTCACCGGTTAAAATCACCAACCCCTTGCTAAAACTCAGCTCCAGCTGGTCTATGATGGCGAAATTCTCGATCCGCAGGGTAATGAGCATGGGGCTATATCTTCAACCGGGTGCCTGTCAAGCGGTAGTACATGGAAGTGGAAACCAGCACAATATATAAGGCGCGGATGGCCAGAACCAAGAAATACTGGATGCCCAGTCCATTGGATGACATAAAAAGGCTGAGTAACAACGCAATAAGCAGGGGGATCACGCCGACAAGGCTGCCCAGCAATGTGCCTACTAAAGCTGTAGCATAAAGCCCGGGCGCGCGCCTCTTGCGGATGATAAAACGGATCGCTTCTGCCACTGCAATCCCAACGACCGGAGCCAGGATCAAAGTGAAAAAGCCAATCCGGCTTGTAATCAAGCTGCCAATGTAGCTGATGATCCCGGCTGTGACGAATGCCAGCGGATAATCCATCCATGTAGCAGTATTGAAGATTTTTTGATGCCCACGCACACACTCTTTGCAGCGGTAACCGGTGGGGGTGAGCACCGCACATTGTGGACAGATGAGTTTCTCACAGCGATTGCAGCGCAGGCTGGTTTCCCGTTGCGGATGGTTGGTACAAAATAAAGGTGAAGATATGACTTCGCTCATTGGTAATTGTCAGCCGCCGGATTTTGCTCCATGTGGCTCATTAGGCTCCTGTAGAAATAACCCGCGTCGAAAAAGCGTACAAAACGTAAAGTATGATCCCCTGCAGATACTTCCACACGGTCATGTTCCAGAAGTAATATTGGATTCTGTCCATCCACGCTCAGGACAGCCTGATGGTCGCTGCGGGCGGTGATGCTGACTTGCGCGCCTTCTGCCAGGATGACAGCCCGGTCCACCGATAAGTGCGGTGCCACAGGTACCAACAGGATATTGCGTAACTCAGGAGGCATGATCGGCCCGCCGGCAGCCAACGCGTAAGCGGTTGAACCGGAAGCAGTAGCTGCGATTAAGCCATCGGCTACATAGGTGCTGAGCAATTCGTTATCTACATACGCGGTGATATGCACAGGTTTAACCAGCTGGCCGCGGCAAACCACCACTTCATTCACAACATCCCATTCACCCAGTTTTTCTCCCGCACGCCAGTGCTCAGCATTCAACATCATGCGGGATTCATAACGATAGTTCCCTTGCATCAGCTGCGGAATATATTCCATCCAATTGGCGCGTTGGATCTCCATCAGGAAACCAAACCTCCCGAAGTTGATGCCAAGGATGGGGGTATTGGAAGTAGCGCAAAGGTGCCCGGTGCGCAGGATGGAACCATCACCACCCAGCACGATTGCCAGATCATACTCCCCAGAGGCAATGCTTTTTCGCAGTGCCGCATCATCCAACCGCCCTGAAACCACCTCCACCGGGTAAGCGCCAAGCGCGGACTTCACCCGGTCAATTTCCTGAAATGCATCAGGCATACCGGAATGAGCCACGATGGCTATTCTCTGGGGGATTGGCATCTTTTCAACGTGCATGAAATAATTATAGTCTGGTTGTTCGAGAATCGGGGGTTGTTTTATAATCGTTGATCGCAGTGGTTTTTATATCCGCAGCTATTGCACCTGGCAGATTCCTGGTGGCTGCGAGGAATATTGGTAGACCTTTCCAGACGGTGCATCCCACTGATCAAGGTCAGCGTTTGTTCCCGCAACTGCGGGGTAAATTCAATGGAGAAGGTACGCCCGGGATAATGGATGAGGCCATGTGTGGGTTGCACCTGGTACACCTTTTCCACCAGCAGGCAGTAGGCAGCCAATTGGAAGATATGGGAATCGTAAGGAGCGTTGGGAGCACGACAGCTCTTCACTTCCACCGGGATTACCTCCCCCTTTTGACGGATCAGATAGTCAGGCTTACCGACCAATCCGATGCTACCATCGAATAATGGTTTTTCCAGAGGCTGTCCCCACATTTTGACATCAGAATAGATGATCTTGCCGCCTGGCAGGCCGATCTGTTTACGCAGCCGCAGAGAAAGGAAGAAGAGCAGCACTGCTGCCCCGATGAGCGCCAGTATGTACCAGATCATAGGTGGGTAATGAGATAATGAATAAACAAGCCGATGGCCATCAACAGCAGCATTCCTCCGGCGATTCGGAAGATGATAGATGCCATCACGAAACGCCCGTGCTGATAGTGAATGGTTGTGCCCGCCTGCAGTTCGCGTTTGTTTTCAGGCTCAACACCCGCGATGCGGTACCACCAGGAGCGCTGGCAATACAGGTAGGAACCGATTTCAGACGCCCTAATGATCCGCATGCGCAGAACCTTCTCTGTCCAATCGGATGGAAAGTTCAGCCAGGGCTTGCTGTAAATGGTGTTCACGTTGACTGATGGTCAGATCACCGCGGGTACGCTCGACGATACCGCGTACCAGGTCGGTGTGCCGTCGCAGACCGTTTGTGACGGCGTCCGGGTAATCTATGGTGACCAGCACTGAATAAATATCATCCATGCAAGCCAGCAGACGTTCAGCCTCGGAAGAATATCCCTGTCGGAGGATATCCATGCATCGGCGGCGAAGTTCTCCAGTTACTTCCGCTAATCCATTCAACCATGTGGCATCTTCTACTCCGATTTCTTTAGGAGAGGGAAGGGGCAGGTTCAATATGAGCGCGCGGGTAATGGTTGCCTCGGAATACTCCTTGAGTGCGTCTTGAGTGTATCCGGCATAGTAAAGCTCGGGATACATGCTCAGAGAGTCGTACAACTGAGCCGCCAGCTTAGCTGCCTCTAGCAAATGGGTATCTGCGGCATCGATCTCCTGCCGATGCACGGCGCGAATGGCATGCGCGCAATGCCGGGTGAGCAACCGGCAGACTGCCAGGGCTTGATCGCGGGCTTTATTACGCGCTTCAAAACTGGCGCGTATCTTTTCAACAATATCATCCAGGTTATCCATCAGGTTTCCGGTTTTTCCTCAGGTGGGTCCGGCGTGGAAGGCGGCCGGAAGAGATGATCCGCCAGGGTGCCTGGTCCGGGTAGTTTAATTTCCCCGAAGGTTCCTTCATAGCGGGTTAAGTTATCGCCCAGCACATGCTGCAGCATCTTTACTCCCAGGGGGGTCATGATCAGCTTGGCCACCACCACCGGGTTGACATCCCCCGGCAGAATGCGGGCAAATTCAAGCACCACCTCCGCCGGAGAATGGGAAATACGCACCAGATTGGCGTATTCCGCCTTCAATTCCGGCGGGGTGATGAAATTGATCGGTTGTATGTGAGCTTTAATCGGCATTCCACTCACATTAGCTGGGGACTAGAATGGGATCTCTTCGTCCCCGGCGGCTGGAGCAATATCATCCGTAGCGCCACCATATCCGCCACCCTCTTCATCCGTCTTGGGAGTCAGGAAGCGAATCGTGCTTGCGATGATATCGAAATTTGCACCGGTTGTGCCATCCTGCCGTTGAAAAGTACGGGGATTACCGGTGACCGGATCCGGCTGCAGGCGGCCTTCCACCAGTACCTTGTTACCTTTTTTTAAGTACTGGTTGCAGGTTTCCGCCTGTTTACCCCACACATTGATGCGGAACCATATCTTTTCTTTTACACTTTGACCGGCATTATTGGTGTACTGCCGGTTGGATGCAATTGAAAAGGATGTGACTGCCTGACCGGATGGGGTATAACGCATCTCTGGGTCGCGACCCAAATTACCGACGACAATGATTGTGTGGAACATTTGTCCTCCAAAAAATAGTATTGTCAGGATAAAAATCGATTATTACAGTAACGCAGACATCCTGACCTATATTAATTTTAAATATATTTTTCCACAATGCAAATGATTTTGTAACCAATTTTCAGGGAGTTGGCTGGGTGGGATAGGGCTTTTTCGTTGGGGTGGGCGTGATGGTGGGGGTTGGTGGGTATTGCGCGGAGGTGACGCCATATATTTGCATATCCGAGTAACTGATGTTCATGGCAGGTCCGCTGGCGGACTCGGCAAATACACCCACCCCGCCAGTACCGGCTGGCAGATAAATCTCTGATTGAAAACTGCCATTCAGGTAGATACGCACCAGACCGCCACCCACCCACAACCCCGCGCGGAAAGGTGAAAATCCGCCACGAGGCAGCTGGCTGCTGGGTGTCCAATCCAGCAGGGATGTTGTACGTCCGTTTTTAACTTTCTCAACGGCGTACAGCCCGGCACAATTGAACGTAAGCCGGTGGTAGTTAGTATCGTTTGCTGACCAGAAGATCAACCCATAGGTATCTGATGGCGAGCACAGATTTGGCGTGATGGTAACTTCCATGTACATATCATTAAAATATGTGTCCTTGCGAAAACTGGTAAGGTAACTTCGCGGGGCAGCAACAGCCAGGTTGAGGGTGTTTGTGCCGTAGGCTACATTGCCACCAGCGTAAGGACCATGCAGCCAATCATTTGGATTGGAAAAATCTTCATCCACCAACAGGATCCCAAAATCCGGACTGGAGTCGGGAGTGGGTGTGCCTGCTTCCTGCGGACGGAAAGTAGGGGTGCTGGTGGCAGGGAACCAGATCCGTGTGGTAGTGGCAATGGCGGTGGGAGATACCTCAGCCGCCAGTGTGTTGTCTGGTAGAAGGTTGACGGAATCGGCCTGACAGGCGGAAAGCATCCCTGCTCCAACAAATATACCGACAATGACCAATAGTTTACGTACCATTGGATTAATTATAACCGCCCACGACGCGCAGCCGCTGCGTAATCCAGGCGAATAATGAAGCATGTTATAATCTTGTCAGATATGAACCGCGCGAAAAGCATTTTTTCAACTACTGTGCTGCTAACGACAGCCTTGGCAACCATTTTGTTGACCTTTTCCATCGCCACCAGTCCCGGACAGGCTCAGGCAGTGCTGCCAACGCCCACCGCGCAGCCGGATGGGCGCATTATCTATATTGCCCAGCCGGGCGATAACTGGTGGATCATCTCAGTAAAGACAGGGATCACACAGGAGCAGCTTTACCAGCTCAATAACGTTAAATCTGACGACATAGTAATGGAAGGTCAGCAGATCTTGCTGGGCATCGTAACACCCACTCCCCCGATTCCCACTGCGGATGCAACCACACCCACACCCACACCCAATATCACCACCCCGCAGGTGGCCGGCTTTGGCAACATATGTGTCCTTTTGTTCGATGATGTGAATGGCGACTCGGTCCGGCAGATGGAAGAACTGCAGCTACCCAACGGAGCCATCAGCCTGGTAAACAATATCGGCACTATCAACCAGACAGCCAACACCAGCACTGGTGAAGAACCGGTCTGTTTTAATGAATTACCCGAAGGGGACTACAACCTGAGCGTGGCTGTACCTGAGGGTTACAATCCAACTACCAATACCAATTCGCCACTTACTTTGGTAGCTGGCGATCAGACAACTATGAACTTCGGCGCTCAACTCAGCTCACTGGCGCAGCCAACCGGCCCTGGTGAAGGCGGACGCAACCCCATTCTAGGGTTGGCAGGCTTGATTCTCATCTTGGGTGGTGCCGGGCTATCTTTCTATTTCTGGCGTCTGCGCAAGCATTAGCCAAAACGCTCTTCCCTCCAAACATTTGCATTATTATGATACCCGGCCTGTTCCCAAAAGCCGGGTTTATCTTGTTGCAACAATTCCAGCCCGCGCAGCCACTTTGCACCTTTCCAAAAGTAGGGCACTGCAAGATCTTCCCGGCCTTTGATGGCGCCGACAACACCACGCAACGGATAACCGTGATCTGGAGAAATAGGCTCACCATTGAAATGCGTGGCCAGCAGGAAGTTGTCCGCCAATACCACCTCGATAGGCAGGTTAACCGTGAAGCCATATTCTGCGTGCTGAAGCACATGGCGTGCTGCCGGCAGGGGCTTGATCAAGCCAATCTCCATCAGGTTCCGCACCGAGATACCCTCCCAGGTGGTGTCGAACTTGCTCCACTGGGTCACACAATGAATGTCCATCTCCAGGCGTGTGCGCGGAAGCTGATTGAACTCATCCCAGGTCCAGACACGCGGTTCTTCAACCTCATCCCACACCTTGAAGGTCCAGGTGAGCGGGTTGAAGGGTGGAACCGGACCATAATGCAACACTGGGAATTTCTGAGTTAGCGACTGTCCGGGTGGCAGGCGGCCTTCGTTAAGCATCTCTTCCTCTTTGGCTTTACGGTTGAATGGATTATCGAACATGGCTCTCTCCTCTCAGAATTATATCAGGCTGGAAGAAGAACAGATGAGTGTATGACATTATTACACACCATACATTGGTTTTAAGTGTCATTTGAACGGTTTTACACCCTTGATTAAACGTAACCCAATATTATAAATTTTGGGCTGTATCTACTGGTCAGGTCAAGGGTTATCGTCCATAATAAAGAAAACTATTACCCGGGAGAAATATAATGGCACAAAAATCTGGCGCGCAGATCAGCAAAAAAGCATTCATCCAATCATTTATCATCCTGCTCATTATCATGATCCTGGCTGGAGTGTTGACCCTGGTAGTGCCAACTGGCAATTACACCCGGGTGGCGATGGAAGGCCGCGAGGTGATTGATCCGGCATCTTTCACCCTGCAACCCAAGCTGGATTATCCGATCTGGCGCTGGTTCATTGCGCCATTCGAGGTGCTGGGCGGCCCGGACGGGTTGACCATCATCGTGATCATCATCTTCTTACTGATGGTGGGCGCTGCCTTCGCGGTGCTGGATGGCAGCGGCATATTGCGCGCAGTGATCGCCAATATCGTCGCGCGTTTCGGCGGCCGCAAATACCTGCTGCTGGCAATTATTTCGCTTTTCTTCATGCTGCTGGGCGCTTTCTTTGGCATCTTTGAGGAAGTGCTGCCGCTGGTACCGATCATGATCGCACTATCCATCTACCTGGGCTGGGACACACTGGTCGGGCTGGGCATGTCCATCCTGGCGGTGAACATGGGCTTCTCCGCGGCGGTGACCAATCCATTCACCATTGGCGTGGCACAAAAGCTGGCCGGGCTCCCGCTCTTTTCCGGCAGTGGGCTGCGGGTGTTCTTCTTTGCGGTCATCTATGTCATCTTCATCTGGTTCCTGATCACCTATGCCAGGAAGGTGGAACGCAAGCCAGACTCTTCACCGGTGTATCAAGAAGACCAGGAATACAAGCTGCGTCACCCGCAATTTGATCTGCAGCAGGAGTTGAGCGCGGATACCAAATTGAAGGCTTCGCTGGCCTGGTTTGGCGTCTTCGCTGCGCTCATCCTGTCGGTGCTGGTAGCTGCGCCTTTTGTTTCTGCCATCACCGATTACTCCCTGCCGATCGTGGCGTTACTGTTCCTGTTTGGCGGGCTGGGAGCGGGGTTCCTTAGCGGCAAGCCGGCCCGGGTGGTATGGAAGGCTGCCCTGGATGGCATTATGGGCATTGCCCCCGGCATATTGCTGATCATGATGGCTGCCAGCGTCAAATATATCGTGGTGCAAGGCGGCATCCTGGATACCATCCTGCACTCCGCGGCAGGGGTGCTGGCCGGGGCTTCCGCTTATGGCTCCTCGCTGATCATCTATGTATTGGCGCTGGTCATCGAGTTCTTCATCGGCTCGGGTTCAGCCAAGGCTTTCCTGCTCATGCCCATCCTGTTGCCGCTGGGAGACCTGGCGGGTGTCACCCGCCAGGTGGTGGTGACGGCTTACTGCTTCGGCGATGGCTTCTCCAACCTGATATACCCGACCAACCCGGTGCTGCTCATCGCGCTGGGACTGACGGTGGTGACATATTCCAAATGGCTGCGTTGGTCAATGAAGCTGTGGTTGTTCGTAGTGCCGGTGACGCTGCTCTTCCTGGCGCTGGCGGTGGCAATCAAGTTTGGTCCATTTTAAGGGGTGGGAGGAAGATCTTCAGCCAACTGGCAAGCGTATTCAATACCCTCTCACCCTCTCTCAGAGGAACCCTTTTTATGACCATAGCAAACAGATGAGGCAACACCATTCGACCTGGGGGAAATTCATTTTCATTTTAATGCAATTATGCATTGGATTATGAATCGATGTAATCATCGCTCTAGCAAATGTCATTGTTTCCGTTCATCTTTTGAGGCACGCTAATGACGTTTGGGCCGCAGGGCGATCACACAAAGGGGAAGTTCGGGTCGCTAATTTGGGAAACTCAGGAGCTATGCATACTGGTGGATTAGTGACGCCCATAAAAACCCAGGAATATTCTGACCGGAAATACAGTGGATGCCATTCAGGCGTAATTCCCCCATAGAATATTTCCATATGTATTTTTATTAACTCAATCTTTTTTTATGGATTTATGCTGGTACATCCGTTGATCAGCAATTTTTAAGGCTTCATGAATCGAAATCCCATCCTCATTGGTATGATACCCAATGGAAAACTCCAGGGGGATTTCCGGGTTGGTAGCATTGTATTCATAAATATTGTTTTGCAGGCGCTCAACCGCTTTTTCTATAATGATAAGCGGCGATGTGGGCAACAGGACGCCAAATTCATCACCACCGATGCGGGCAATCACATCGCTTGTGCGAAAGCTCCTCAATAGTTCCTTCGAAAAGGCTATTAATAATTCATCACCAGTAGCATGGCCATAGGTGTCATTGGCGAGTTTCAAGTCATCAACATCCACCATGATCACCCCGACTGGCGATAGCCGTCCGGAGTTAAGCCTTTTAACTTCCTCTTCGAAATAACCGCGATTGTATAATCCGGTGAGAGGATCATGCATGCTGGTAAATTTCAACTCTTCTTCTTTACGCTTCCTGTCGATAGCCATGGCAATCTGGTTGGAAACGAAAACAAGAATATCCTTTTCTGTGTCGGTGTACCTCACCCCTTCGGAGTAAGATTGAACCGCCACAATTCCAATTATCCGGTCTTCCACTTTTAAAGGAACCCCTAACCAATCAACGGAATCGTAGCCATAAGTTTTGACGCCTTCTTCATGTTCCAAACGTTTCACAGTATCTTGGGATAGCAGCATGGGCTCCCTGGTGCGGATGACGTATTCAGTCCACCCATCCCCAAATTTTCTGGGCTCTGGCTTCTGGTCAACTTCGTCCACAAAGTAAGGGAAGGATATTTCGCCTTCAGTTTCGTTATATAAAGCGATATAAAAATTTTTAGCGGGCATCAGCCTGCCTAAAATCAAATGGATCGAATGGTAAAGCTCATTCAAATTTTCAGTCGTGCTGGCTGCGTTGGACACCTGGAAAATTGCTGATTGGATCTTATCAGTCTGGGTTTGCTCGGTGATATCAACTGTGCTGACAATTACCCGATCCATTTTTTCTTCATGCCCGGGATACACCGACCAGTTAATTTTTACACGAATGACTCTTCCATCTTCACACGAATTCTCAACCGAGGTTTCAAATTTGGTTTGTCTGACACTAATAGCCATTAATTCATCTAGCAAAGATTCATGAGACACATTCTGAAACAACCTGGCGGCTTCTTTTAGAAGCGTTTGTTTGTCTTCGTATTCGTATAACTTCAAGGTTGCCTGGTTTATATCATTTATCACGATCCTGGAAATAAGTCCAATCACAATCTCCGGGTTAGCCTCCAAATGCTTTCTCAGCTTATCGGCTTGAAACCCTATGGCATCAATTTCCGCGATGACTTGTGAAAAATCTTCTTCCCACATTGCTACCGGCGAATTCTCAAACAAAGCTTTGTACCTGGCTTCGCTTTCCTTAAGTGCCAGCTTGATGGATTGCTGTCCTTCTTCATTCTCCATGAATGAGTTGAACCCGTGAATTACTTCATCCAATTCGGTGATTGGCGATCCGTTTAATCGATTTTTCAAATCAAAGGTTGCATTTCTCATTTCCATCAAAGACCTTGCGATTTGATTTATGGGGCTTACAAGAAAAATTGATGCTATTAGAAGCACGACAATTGAAAAAAGAATTATTACCAGAAGGATTACCCCCATGGAATAATAAATTCCACTCATTTTTGCTTCAATCGCAGAAGTGGGCAAGGTAAGAATTATTTTCCAGCCGCTTGGATCCATTTTGGAGTATGTTAAGTATGTGGATTGTTGGTCAATATTTATAATCAGATTTCCAAAATTATTGTCCGTCTCAATATTCAACTCGGAAGGTAAAATCTCACCAATCATATAACTATCATACGAAAATATGATCCTTTGACTGGCATCAGTGATAAACAATTGGCTTGTAACATCAAATCGGTAGAGAGAATATTCTTCGAAAATGTGCGCGGTCGATAAATTTAATATAATGAAACCTGATGGCTGGTGCAAACGATCTGAAATTTCTTGACTGCGATATAACTTAATGATAGATACCAGGGACTTGTCCGGAACTTGTATGGACGCTGTCTTTTTGATCCCCTCATTAAAAGTTTCTTTAGAATTATTTAAGGTCTGTGATAAATAATAATCAATCTCATCTGTTGTAAGTGAAGGAATAATAATATTCTCTCTGGAGGTGACCACTTTCCCATCCAGGCGGACAAGATCGATGGAATCAATCCAATGGTACCTAGCAAATTGATTAAATACTTTATCAAGTTGAGATTGAGGCATATTATTTTCAGGGGAGAATGCATCAATGGAGCTATTAAAATATCCAGCTATTTGTTGATTATCTTCAAGTGCCGCAAGAACTTCATCCATCATATTTTGGTCATTGACCAAATCCATATAGTGGTGTTCAACGAACTCCCGTGAAATTGTTTTTACTTCATTTTGGAAGTTTAGTTTAATTATTTGACTGGTCAGTATAGTTGCTAACATCACCGGTAAGATACCTGCCAGTAGAGTCAACGCAATGATGATCCAATTCAGATGTATATGATATTTTTTCTTATGCATGGAATAAAGTGAAATTATTAATAAAGGGCTGGGTGATTATTTTGCAAGGCAAGGGAAACCCAACTCCCCATTTGTTTTCGATCCAATAACATAAGACTATTATTTTCTGCTGCATGTAAAACACCAGGCTCCTGTTCCTCTAGGATTCCAGATAAAACTAGTATACCACCGGGCAGCAATAATTTAAGCAGTCCATCGGAAAACATCTTGATAATGACTGGGGCTAGGATGTTTGCCAGAACAAGGGGGGCCTGGCAGATGGAGAATTGATGATTCAGTACTTCCAACACTGAACCGCTACCTGTTTCTATGCTCTCGCTAACATCATTGGCTTCTGCGTTCTCGCGGGTGGCTTTCACCGAAAGCGGGTCAATATCCATCGCCAGTGCCCGTTTGGCGCCGAGCTTGAGCGCCGCAATGGATAAGATACCCGATCCGCAGCCAATATCGATCACATCCATGTCTGGGGTGCAGTACTCCTCCACCATTTCCAGACACAACTGGGTGGTCGGGTGGGTGCCAGTGCCAAAGGCCATGCTTGGATCTATGCGGACCACGATGCGTTCGCCGGGATCCTGCTCAATCCATGCCGGTAGGATAAGAATCTTCTTCCCCGCCGGGATGGGGTGATAATGCTTTTTCCACGCAGACATCCAGTCCTGGTCTTCCACTGGCCGGTAAGCAGGCTGCGGTAGGGGGGTGATCTGCCCAAGGTGCCACAATCCATTTTCCAGCTTCTGGCGGGTCGCCTCCAATTTATCATCCACCGGGATATAGCCAAACACCCGCACTGGCCCGCCCGGGCTGCCTTCATCTTCAATGCTGTTGAACTTGATACCACTTTCGATGACCACGCCGCCTTCCACGTAGCGTGCCATCAGGTCGGAGAGGGCTTCTGCCAGCTCGCCATCCACCACCAGGGAAACTTCCAACCAGCGCGGATCAGCCACCGATGGCTTCTTTCAACCAATCCATAAAGCTGCGTTCCTGTGGCTTCACTTCCGTGCCTAGGGTGGCAGCTAGTTCTTCAAATAGCATACGCTGCTTTTCTTCCAACTTCTGAGGAATATCCACGTTGATGAAAATCAGCTCATCACCCCGTCCGTTGGATTTGAGGAAGGGGACGCCTTTTCCACGGATGGTAAAGACTTTGCCAGGTTGCGTGCCGGCAGGGATGCGCAGTTTTGATTTGCCATCCACGGTGGGTACGTCGATCTCCGCGCCAAGAACAGCCTGCGCTATGTTAATATTCAAGTTGAGTAAAATATCATTCTGGCGGCGGGTGAAGAACGCGTGCGGTTTGACATCCATCTCCACGTAATAATTGCCGTTTGGGCCGCCATTAGCGCCGGGTTGACCTTCTCCAGCCAGGCGGATCTGCGTGCCGCTATCCACACCGGCGGGTACAGAAACAGTCTTTTTCACGCGCTTGCGTTCCAGTCCGTTACCTCGGCACTGCTTGCACGGGTTAGTGATCAATTCACCACTGCCATTGCACGCCGGGCAGGAGGCCACTTGCACCATGGAACCCAAAAAAGTCTGCCGCACCTGGCGGACCTCGCCCTTGCCTTCGCACGTCGTGCACCGGCCAGGGGTGGTGCCGGGTTCTGCCCCGCTGCCGCGGCAGATAGTGCAGGTCTCGTCCCGCTCAAATTCCAGTGTTTTTTCCACCCCAAAGATGGCTTCTTCAAAGGATAGTGTCAGCTTTTGTCCCAGGTCCTGACCGCGGCGGGGGGCGTTGCGAGCTTTACGACTGCGGCCGCCGCCCATACCCCCAAAACCGAAGAACTCGCTGAATAGATCGCTGAGATCGATGGTGGAGAAGTCGGGCATGCCGCCCATGCCGTTTAAACCAGCATGGCCATAGCGGTCATACGCCGACCGCTTTTCCGGGTCTGAAAGGATGGCGTAAGCTTCGTTGATCTCTTTGAATTTCTCTTCTGCGTCGTGATCTTTGTTGATATCTGGGTGGTATTTACGCGCCAGGGCGCGAAATGCGGATTTCAAGTCGTCCGCGCTGGCGCCGCGGTCGACGCCCAGAATCTCGTAATAATCGCGTTGTGTCATATAGCCTGCTTAAATCTTTACCGCAAAGGGTGCAAAACGGGATATTCTGCGTCCTTCGCGGCAATCTATCTTAATGATTGTTATATGCTTTTAAACTCACCATCCACCACATCTTCACCACCGGGGGTTTGACCACCAGTATTGTCGGGATCGGGACCTGCCTGGTTTCCAGCACCTTCTGCGCCAGTGGGCGGAGTACCCTGCTGGTAGGCGGCGCTGCCAATACTTTGCAATATACTGTTTAATTCTTCAGTGGCGGCTTTAATACCATCAGTATCCTCACCGGGCATCACGCCACGTACCTTGGCAACAGCCTCCTCTGCTTTGGTTTTTAGATCCGCAGGAACTTTATCACCCAGGTCTTTAAGGGTTTTTTCTGTGGAGTAGACGGTGTTATCAGCATGATTGCGGGCTTCGATCAAGTCCTTGCGCTTCATATCTTCTTCCGCATGAGTTTCAGCGTCCTTGCGCATTTTTTCCACTTCAGCCTCGCTCAAACCAGAGGAAGCGGTGATGGTGATATGCTGGCTGCGCGCGGTGGCTTTATCTGATGCGGTTACCTTGATAATGCCGTTGGCATCGATGTCGAAGGTGACTTCGATCTGCGGTACGCCGCGCGGAGCAGTCGGGATGCCATCCAGGTTGAAGCGCCCCAGGCTCTTGTTGTCGGCTGCCATGGGACGTTCGCCTTGCAGAACGTGGATCTCCACCTGGGTCTGGCTGTCAGAAGCGGTGGAAAAAACCTGGCTCTTGCGGGTGGGGATGGTGGTGTTGCGTTCAATGAGCGGGGTAGCCACGTTACCAAGGGTTTCAATGGAGAGGGTCAGTGGGGTAACATCCAGTAGCAAAATATCTTTCACTTCGCCACCCAGCACGCCAGCCTGGATGGCCGCTCCGACCGCCACCACCTCATCGGGGTTGACGCCCTTGTGTGGTTCCTTGCCAAACTCGCGCTTGACTGTCTCCTGCACCAGGGGCATGCGGGTCATACCGCCCACCAGCACCACCTCGTGGATGTCGGTGGCTTTCAACCCGGCATCTGCGATGGCGCGGCGCACGGGGTCCAATGTCTTTTGTACAAGATCGCCGGTCAACTGTTCCAGCTTGGCGCGGGTCAGGGTGGTTACCATGTGCTTCGGCCCGGTGGCATCCGCGGTAATGTAAGGCAGGTTGATCTCTGCCTGCATGGTGGTGGAAAGCTCGATCTTGGCTTTTTCAGCAGCTTCTTTCAGCCGCTGGAGTGCCTGGCGGTCGTTCTTCAGGTCAATGCCGTTTGTGCGTTTAAATTCGTCAGCCAGGTAATCCAATACGCGCTGGTCAAAATCATCTCCGCCCAGGAACGTATCGCCGCTGGTGGAACGCACTTGGAACACACCGTCGCCTACATCCAGGATGGAAATATCGAAAGTTCCTCCGCCCAGGTCGTACACGGCGATGGTCTCGTTCTTCTTCTTATCCAGCCCGTAAGCCAGCGAGGAGGCGGTGGGCTCATTGATGATGCGCAACACTTCCAGCCCGGCGATCTTACCTGCGTCCTTGGTGGCATTGCGCTGGGCATCGTTGAAATATGCCGGCACAGTAATGACGGCTTGGGTCACAGCCTCGCCCAGAAAAGCTTCAGCATCCGCTTTCAGTTTTGCGAGGATCATGGCGGAAATTTCCGGCGGAGAGTAATCCTTGCCATCCAGCGTGACACGCACGTCCCCATTGGGAGCTTTTGATGACTTGTAGGGGATGCGGCTGAGGGTGCGCTGCACTTCTGCGTCATCGAACTTACGCCCCATGAAACGCTTGATGGAGAAGACGGTGTTCTCCGAATTGACGATTGCCTGGTTGCGGGCTACGCGCCCCACCAGCCGTTCATGGTTCTTGTTGACCGCCACCACGGAGGGAATCAGGCGCTCCCCTTCAGCTGAAGGGATGACGATAGGTTCACCGCCTTGCATGACTGCAACGACAGAGTTGGTTGTGCCAAGATCGATTCCAATAACTTTTCCCATTTCTTCTCCTATTGGGCTACTCTAACCAGCGCTGGGCGGATAACCCGCTCGCCGATCATGTACCCTTTTTGAATGACTTCAATAATTTCTCCGCTTTGATGTTTATCGCTGACTTCCTGCGTTAAAGCCTCATGCCGGGTGGGGTCGAACGGCTGCCCCTCTGCTTTGATCTCGCTCATGCCTTCAGATTCGAGGATGCT
The DNA here is from genome assembly GCA_013824865.1 of Anaerolinea sp. Lineage (GTDB taxonomy): Bacteria > Chloroflexota > Anaerolineae > Anaerolineales > Anaerolineaceae > PNON01. Next base: position 45,159 of record PNON01000013.1, read on the forward strand.
TTGCAGTTTTTTATAAATCAACTCAACACCCTGCGACCAGACGTGGCCTTCACCATGATGGGGCCGGGCTTTCAATGCCCGCTCCAGGTCATCCAGTACGGGCAGATATTTTTTGGCAATCCGCCCGGCAGTATCCTGCGTGGATTGCACATGATCACGCTCCACACGTTTTTTGTAATTTGCAAAATCAGCGCGCTCGCGCTGTAAGCCATCCAGGAACTCTGCATTCTTGATAATGAGTTCCTCAATTTCCTTTTGCATCTTCTCGATCATCAGTTCATTTTCTGTTTTGCCTTTGGCTTGCTCAGTCTGTTCTTCCAGGGTTGTTTTATGTTTTTTATCGGTCATATTTCCATTCCAATCACTTCTCCATCATTGCCTAATTATTTATCATGCGTTAATCAACCATGCTGTTCGTCACCAGGTCGCTCAATAAGCCGGACATGAAGCGCACAGTCGAGATGGTCTTGCCATAATACATGCGGGTGGGACCCAGCACACCCAGAGTGCCAGTGGCCAGCCCGGGTACGCCATAGCGTGCCAGAACAATGGAGCACTGGCGTAAATCTTCGTCTTTGCCTTCGCCGCCAATCAGCACCTGTACACCGCCGATATTGGTGTGCATCACGGTGCGGTTGAGCAGGTTTTCCAGCTTGGAGCGTTCTTCCAACAGTTTCAGCGACTTGCGGGCGTCTTCTGAGTTAGCGAATTCCGGTTCAGCCAGCACGTTGGAAAAGCCGTCCATAAAGATCTCGCCGGTCAGGGCGGAGGAGGAGTTTACCAGCTCCTGAAGCAGCAACTTCATAATATCCTCTTCAAGCTGGTTGAGTTGCAAGGTTATTTTACGGATGGAGGCAGCGTCAAGACCAGAGCAAGCTGCGTTTAATCTGTCCGCGCTGGAGGAAAGCTGCGGCTGGGTTACCGGATCGGCCAGTGTCAGCATTTGCTGGCTGATTTCACCGCCAACCAGGACCAGCACCATCAACACCTGGCGGGCGCGGGTGGAGATCAATTCGAGGTGTTTCAGACGGGCCGTCTTGGTGTGTGGGGCGGTCACCACCGAAGCAGCGTTTGATTGGTGCGCCAGTACCGATGCTGCCAGGCGCATCCATTGCTCCATATCCTGCGTGCTCTGGTAGAACTGGTGGCTGATCGTGCGTTGAGTTGTTTGGGGCAGCTCGGTGTCATTTAGTAAGCGGCCAACAAAATAGCGGTAGCCGGCATCCGTGGGCAGGCGTCCGGCAGAGGTATGAGGCTGATACAGGTAACCGGCGTCATCCAGTGCGGAGAGTTCATTCCGAACTGTGGCCGGGCTCATATCCAGGTTGTAACGATCCACCAGGTACTGCGAGCCGATGGGCTGTGCATTCTGCGTGTAGTCGTGAATGACCAGGGACAGGAGGAAGTTTTGGCGGTCGGTTAATTCTTTCATGGCTCTCTTTTAGCACTCTCAACGCAAGAGTGCTAATAATTTGATATTTATGATAACATGCCGGGGAAGGTGCGTCAAGCAGGTTTAGAGCGATTCAAATACAATGTTAATATTCCTGCTCCCCGCTGACGGAGACATCATTTGAGGTAAATTGGTTGTGATTTAACTCTGAAGGAGGCTTAGCGGAGATTACCCTACCTGTTAATCATGGATTTATCGATGGAAATGACTCGAGATCCAAAGTTTCGAAAGTGGTATTGCCTTCCTGCGCGTATAGGGTCACTTTCCAGTACTTGCTGCTGGAAAATGTATAAGAACCTTCCATCAGCAGGTACTGCGGGTTATCACGGAAACGGTTCTCACCGGCCAACCATCCTTCTCCAGTGGTGAAATAAATCCTATATGAGCCGAAGGGTATGTAATCAAGTCTTATATTATCCCCTGACCAAACGTAATACCCGAACACCGGCGTACCCTGGGAGTTGGCCACGATGACTATGGCATCATCCCCCGAAGTATTGTTGACCCATAGGAATCCAAACTGGTCTGTCCTGCGGCGGGCATCCACCATGATGGTGCCAGAACCGGGACGGTAAGTCCCCAGGGGCAAGTCTTCGCATGGCACATTTAATTGAATCTGCGTGAGGTCATTCTCCACCCAACTGGTCTCATTGCCCTTTATCTGTACCTGCACCCAGCTGCAGGTGGTATCCCGCCCGATGGCCTGGGTGTTTGAGTCCGGCCTTATATAATACAGGATGGGGTAAGTCAAATTCGGTCCTTGGTAGGCTGCTGAAAGTGCATCCAGAACATGGACATCGGGTACAGGAGAGGGGGTGAAAGTCCGGGTTGGCGTGGGGCTCGGGGTGATTGTGGCGGTTGGGGAAGGGGTTAGTGTGAAGGTCGATGTGACTGTTGGTGTGAGGGCATTTTGTGTCTGCTGCCGGAAAACACGATCAGCCAGCACAGTGACCGTTAGCATTTGTTCAGCCGGGTCAGGCGTGCAGGCTCCCAAGAATAATGTAACCGTCATTAGGAGGAATGGTATCGGTTTCATCATGCCCTCTCTCAGTTATCGTTGTTTGCCCGGTAATAATCCAGGCATGCGGCCAGGAACCTTCCAACTTCATAGCGCCATGCTTCTTCTCCACGCTGGAGTGCAGTTTTATCCAATGGAAGTTGTGTCACTCGCTCCAAAACATTTAGCTTCCTCTGTTGCTCATTGGACCAGATACCACTTCCGGTAGAGCTCACCTGCACAAGGGGCGGGACTATTTCAAGGCCTACAGCAACTGCGGTATCTTCCCATTGAAAAAAATCAGAACCTCCAGCTTGATATTTTGCCAGTTGGGGGATTGCTGCACCGGCTCGTGGTCCCAATTGTGAGATAGATTCAAGGGCAGCAAACCGTACCTTTTGGGATTTATCCGTAAGTGCTACTCCCAGCGCAACAGCCACCTCATCCTCCCGCCCATCGATGATAACCGTTCCCAGCGAGGAGGCAGCAGCAGCCCGTGCGTCCGCCTGCTCATCAGTTTTAAGCGTCTCAAGAATCGTATTCAGATCCTGGTTGTTGACCATATCCCACCACTCCAGCCAGTAACCTGGATTGTATTTGTCACCGGTTTCGTTCAAGCCAGTGATCTTTTCAAGCACATTACGATAAACATACAATTCGGTTTTATTGTTTTTGACTGCATCATCATACACCTCAATGATGCAAGGCGCTGCCATTTTGGCTGTTGGACCAATCCTTCCCAGAGCCATGACAATTTGGGTTTGACGCGACCCACCGCCATATTCATCCCCCAGCCATTCGCATAGTATAGGCACCGCACCAACAGCTTCCTCGCTTTTTATATTTATCAAGCCAACATTCTTCACTGTGGGATCATTGGATTTAAGGGCAGCAATTGCTGCAGGCACGCCCCATATGTCAATCACAAAATCGTAAATGGCTGGTTGCCAGGCGTCCTTCCAGTTCACCCGCCCGGTGGGGCTTTGCGGGCAACTGCTAATAATGCCGGGAGTGTCGCTTCCCCTATATTTTCTTTCAATGACTTGCAGATCTTCAGTTGAGGTTAAGCTGATCTCCCCCTCCACCCTTGCGCCGGTGTAGCAAGACTGCTTCCCGCCCCCGGTCTTACTGTAAGAGGCAGTACCAACCGTGCCCTCCAGGGTGATCTTTAATTCTGCATCGCATCCATCGTCGCCTTCAGTTGCACTTATACCCATCCGAGAGAACTGTTCGATCAAATCTTTGGCGATGGATAATTCCAATTGGGTATCCAGCTGCGGGAAAGTTTGGATGATCTGTAAACAAATACTATTGACCTGTTTAGAATCCCATTCCGCTACTACTGCCGGGATCAAAGTAGGTGCAACCGTTGGCGTGGTGGTTGAGGTCAGGGTTATTACTGATGTTGTGGTAAGGGTTGCTGTTGCTGTCTCTCCTTGTGCTGGAGAATAATTAAGGGGCTTGTGCGGTTTGGGTCGCATAGATAATGCCGGCAACAGCGGTGGTAGTCTGATCCATATTATGTTGGATCGTTTCAGGCGATGTACAGGCTGAAAGCAGAGTGAAAACAATGATGATAAAACTGGAAATAATATTGCATTGTTTCATTCTTCTCCTCTTCACCGATTATGAACTATGGAAAAAGAATACTTTTCGAATTAGTCTACATAACCGAGAATCATCTTATCGACGCATGAGTATGACCAACCCTAATAATTATGAACTGACCAAAATTACTAAATATATTATAGAGAATTCTGTGTTTATACACAAATATCACATCGCTTCCAATTCGTTTCTTCGCGCCATGTTTTCT
>PNON01000014.1 GCA_013824865.1 Anaerolinea sp.
CAGGTCTATGTTGATTGTGCGGACCAGGCTCCACAGACCGGCTTCATCATGGATATTGTAAGCACGCACACGCCAGTATTTTAACCCTTCCGTCAATGGGGTCACAGCGACAGTGTGGTTTGTGTCTGGTGTATATTCGTAGTATTCCAACGGAACGGCAAAAGTGGCCAAATTGTCAATCTGGATCTCATAATAACTGGCTCCCGCAGCCGCATTCCAGTTGAAGTCGGGGGTTGTATCGTTGGTTGCGAAACCGTTGGCCGGGCTGGTGAGCGCTGGTGCGCCTGGTATGGGCTGGCGGATATCCACCATCCGCGAAGCAGACCACAAGCCCTCGTTCATGGCGGCATCACGTGATTTTACGCACCAGTACCAGATACCGACGCTCATAGCCGGCGGGGTGTGGCTCAATCCAGCCTGGAAGGTGGATGTGTAGGCCGGGGAAGGGCAATTGGCGTCATTATCATAGCCGAACTGGTAGGCGTTGGCTCCGGCGGCAGCCAGCCAGCTGAAGGTCGGCGTACCGCGCACGATGGCGTTGTTGATTGGTAGGTATAAGGCAGGCGCAGCCGGCGGCGTGGTGTCGATGGTGAGCGTTCGCACCAGGCTCCACACGCCGGGTTCGATGTCAGCATTCATACCTCTTACACGCCAATATTTTAGCCCCTCAGTCAATGGGGTGTCGGCGGTGTAGGTCAGCTCAGCGACATTGCGCAGCATTTCGACCGGGTCCGCGAAGGTGGCCAGGTTGTCGATCTGGATCTCATAAGATACTGCGTACGAAACCGCGTTCCATGTGAACGTAGGCGTGGTGTCATTAGACTGGAAGGCATTGACCGGGCTGGTCAGTACCGGGGCCAGTGGAAGGGGCGGATGAATGGTGAGAGTGCGGTAGGTGGACCAGGGTCCCCAGTTGGTGGCTGTATCGCGCGCTCTTACTCGCCAATACCAGGTGCCCAGAGCCATGTCGGGCGTTGGTTTGTGGCTGAGGAAGGCTACCCCGTCTGATGTATAGGTGGGAGCGACAAAGCCGGTGTCATCATCATACTGGAACTGGTACAGGTTGGCGCCAGCAGAAGCCAGCCAGCTGAAGGTGGGTGTGCCGCGGATGTTGGGGGCGTTGTCCAATGGTAGGCTGAGAACAGGCGCAGGCGGCGGGGTGGTATCGATGGTGATTGTGCGGGCAGCGCTCCATGGGCCTGGCTCATTGTAAGAATTCAGGGCACGTGCACGCCAGTACTTCAACCCATCCGTCAAAGTTGTGGCAGTGTAGCTGGTGTTGCTGCCTGTGGGTATTGCCGGGGAGGTGAAGGTGGCTACTGCATCCACCTGTATCTCGTAGGTAATCCCAGTTCCTGTAACCGGGTTCCAACTGAAATCAGGAGTATTGTCATTCGTCAGGAAACCGGTTGCCGGGCTGAGCAGCACAGGGGCAGCCGGAAGTGGCGGGCGGACGTGCACTGTGCGGTACGCGCTGTAAGCGGACCAGTTGCCATAGGCATCCCCGGCTTTAACATGCCAGTAGAAATCGCCGTAGCTCATGGCGGGCGGCATATGCGAGAGCACGGTCAATTCACCGGTTGTATAGGGTGAGGTGAAGCTGGTGTTGTCTGCGTATTGGAAAATATACTTTGTGGCGGTGGCGGAAGCCAGCCAGGAGAAGGTGTTGGTGGTGGTGCGGACGGTCGCACCGTTAGCTGGCAGGCTGAGGACGGGTACCGGCGGCGGGGTCTTATCCACAATAAAGCTGCGGGCGGCGCTCCACGGGCCGGTCTCACTGTAGGTATTATAGGCGATCACCCGCCAGTACCAGGTGCCGCCTGGCAATTCAGCCGGCGTCCAGTTGTTGCAGGCGGATCCGCAGGTGGCGGTGTAGTTGGGCGAGGCAAACGTGGATAGGTCGTCGATCTGGATATCGTACGCGTTGCCGCCGGATACCAGGTTCCATTGTAAATTGATCACGCCGCTGCCGGTAACATAAGCATTGGCAGGCGCGGTCAGCGTCGGGGCGGCCGGAAGCGGCGGGCGGACGTGCACTGTGCGGTACGCGCTGTAAGCGGACCAGTTGCCGTAGGCATCCCCGGCTTTGACATGCCAGTAGTAATCGTCGTCAATCATGACGGACGGTGTATGCGAGAGTACGGTCAAATCGCCAGTGGTATAAGGCGAGGTGAAGCTGGTGTTGTCCGCGTACTGGAAAACATACTTGGTGGCGGTGGATGATGCCAGCCAGGAGAAGGCCGGTGTGCCGCGCACGGTCGCCAGGTCAGCCGGCAGGCTGAGGGTCGGCACCGGTGGGGCCGTCTTATCAATGACCACCGAGCGGGTGACACTCCACGGTCCGGCTGCGCCAGTGGCTGTCTTCCCACGCACCCGCCAGTACCAGGTCCCACCGGGAATGGTGCTGTAGGAGTAAGTGGTCAGAGCAGTGCTGGCCGTCCCGTAATTGGGGCTGGCGAAGGTATTCAAGTCATCAATTTGGATCTCATAATTAGTTGCACGGTCGGCGGCGTACCAGGCGAAAGTGAGGCCGCCATCGCCGGTAACAGAAGCATTGGCCGGGTAATTAAGGTCCGGCGCGGCCGGCAGGAATGCAGACGAGTTAACCGTTACCCAGGATGTGCCTTCTCCCACGCGGGAGACGCCATAACCGATACGCATGTAGCCGCTCTCGCCCCAGCCGGGACCCCAGCTGTTGCGCAGGATCCAGGAACTGGTGGCGTCGTTCCAGCCCACCAGGATGATTTGATGGTTGGTGTATCCACCAGCGCAAACATCTGTGCTGTTCATGACTCCGGAGGTGTATGCATTAAAGTTAGTTCCAACACAAACACCGGCGGTGATGGGACCATAGGTGTAAATGGCATTTTTGATATGGTCCACGCTGGCTACGGTCCATTCGCTGCCGGTAACAAATGTCCAGCCGCTCAGTTGATAGGGGTGATTGTAAGCTACGGTGCAGGTACCATTGGTCGCAGTATAGGGTTTATCGGCTTCCAGCACCGCGCCGATGGCGGTCTGGCTGTAACCGAGAGTATTGTAGTGATAGGCATGCGCGGTCAGTCCGCCGCCGCAATCCCACCCGCTCTTATTGCAGGAGATCAGGAACTGCTCCGAAAGATCGGTCAACAGTCCGCCGGCTTTGGCCAGCGCGGATTCCATGATGCCAACCGTACCGAAGGACCAGCAGCTACCACAACCACCCTGGTTGCGCACTGCCGGGACAATGCCGTCGTTGCGCGCGTCATAAGCAGCAGGCGGCAGTACTTGCCCGGTAACCAGGCTTTCCAGCGCGCTCATATCATCGGTTTGCACCTGGCTCTGGGACATGTCAATGATCTTGGGGTTGGGGTCGGCCAGGTCAATAGCAGAAGGGGAATCAGTTAACTGGATGGTCAGGCGGCTTCTAGTGGTTGCATTTTCCCAGGAACGGCTGTACACCATCGCAAGTACTCCGGCACCATCCGAATTGGACTGCATGTGCACAGTTTGGGCTTCTGGCGAGCTGGAACCTGGATAGCGCTGATTAAAAGAGGGATCCCCGGTCTCAGTGAAGGTTGCACCTTCAGGCACTTCACCGCGCCACATATACCCGGTGGAAATGCGGCCTTCCAAGCTAACGTCAACTACAGCACCGGCTGTGGCTGGCAGCAGGATGGTGAGTTCAATTTTGCCGCCGAGGAAATCCACCACCGGGTTAAGGTCTTCATACACCGCCTGGCGGATCTGTTCCAGGCTCTGATCACCCGAGAGTTTGAGTTTGCCCTCCACGATCTCATAGGTCACCCCGTGGGCGGCCAGTTTGTTCAGGCAGTCATATTCAGGCGCGCCAAGAGCCGCAGCCTGTTCAGCGGTGATCTTGACCACGTAAGACCAGCCAAAAGTGGGCAGCGGTGTAGCGGTGGGGGTGGGCGTGACCGTCGGCGTTTCGGTGGGCGTCTCGGTAGGCGTTTCCGTTGGTGTCTCGCTGGCGGTCTCACTGGGCAGCAGGATCTCAAGCGTGGGCTCCAGCGTGGCTGTCGGTTCCGGGGTGGCCGTATCCGCCGGGAGTTCAGTCGGCAGCGGTTCCGGGGTCGACGTTTCAGTCAGGGTCTCGGTCAGCGTCTCGGCCGGTGTGGGTTCGTCCTGGGCGTGTACCAGGCTTTGGACGGAGAGGACCGGCATCAGGGACAGTATGATGATGGCGGTGATGAAAAGGCTGACTACGGAGAATTTTCTATTTTTGCTCATGATTCCTTCACATATATTCGAAGTAAAATGACCACCTGGTTCAACGAATGTTTATGGATAAATCCACATTAAAACAAGGATGTAAATAATATCTAACCCTAATTTAACTATAGCACGAAATGCTACAGTTACAAGCGAATTTCATCTCACGAATTGCGTGTCTATTTTGACTGTCCATTGCTTTGTCATGTTGAGTGGAGCAACGCGGAACGAAACATCTCTCCGTGCTGGCGTAGGGATCCTTCGCTGCGCTCAGGATGACAAATGGGCTCAGGATGATAAATGGGCTCAGGATGACAAAACAGGTCAAACTGGCACCAATCTGTCATGTTGAGTGGAGCAACGCGGAACGAAACATCTCTCCGTGTTGGCGTAGGGATCCTTCGCTGTGCTCAGGATGACAAATGAACAGGATGACAAACGGGCTCAGGTCAAGATAAGCAGACTCCCTTAAACCATCAACCAGGAAGTGTTTGGGTTGGGACGAGAGCCTTCTTCTGGGTGAAGAAAAGCACAAACCCCAGCATGCGCAAACCGGCAGCCACCATCAACGCGCCTGAAATGCCAATGGTATCCGCCAGCAAAGTGCCTAATAGCGGAAAAACAACCGCTGCCAGGTATTGCATGCTCTGCGCGAACGAAACAAAAGTGGCGCTATATTCCACCGGGATGGTGCGCATCAGCTCATCGAAGAAAACCAGGTCAAGGCCAGCCTGGAATAGGCCGCCAAATATGGCCAGTACCACCACCAACTCCACCCGGCCGCTTAAGGCTACCAGCAGCGGGTATAACGACAGACCGAAGGTGGTCCACAGGAGCACCATGCGGGTGCCATGTTTGCGCGAGCGGTTGACCCAAAAGAAATAGCCGAAGATCATCACTGCTGTGGCAGTAGTGCTGATGATACTGATCCAGGCATCAGAGGCTTGCAGCTTGCGCACATAGAAGAGCGGGAAGAGCGGGGCAGCAAGGGAGATGCCGGAAAAATAAATGAAGCGCCGGATGGCAAAATGGATGAAGGGTTTTTCACTGATAATGAGTTGCCAGTATTCCTTGAATCGCAATGCCAGGTTCCGGGGCGGATTTGCTGGTGGGATATTTCGTTGTGGCAGCTCAAGGCGGCTGGAATAGTAGTAGCTGATCAGCCCACCGAGGGAGAGCGTGATGAACACGGACTGGTAGTTGATCGGGAAACCCACTCGATGCAGAACCTGGCCGACGATCACCACCATGATCGCGGTTGTGAAGCCCATGATCGACCAGCGGCGGGACATAAGTTCAAAGCGGCCGGATGGACCCGCAACGGTATTCATCACCACACTGAACAGGATGGCTACCACGGTCTGCGGCAGGGTGGCTAAAGCCCAAATGCCCAGTACCGCCGCCACCAGGTATTTTTCAGGGACGAGAAAGGGCGCCAGCCCGGTGAGTGTGAAGGAGAGCAGTACCAGCAGACGGGCGGTGCTAAACCAGGGGATGATGTTGGATTTGCGTTGCAGGTAGCCTCCAATCACCAGCGCGAGAAGCAGCCCGGTGAAAGCAGGCATGGAAGTCAGCAGCCCAACCTGAAAATTTGTGGCGCCCAGGCGGGTGAGAAAGACAGGTAAAAATGGTGCAGCCGCGTTAGCCAGGCCAATGCCAACGGCATCGACCTGCACGAACAGAAAATTCTTTTTATTGATCTCTTGCCCGATTTGAGGCGTTGTGAACCACTTATAAAGGGACAATGTAAATATCCGGTGAGGAGGATAGCCTTATCATATCATCAATCCCTTTATCAACAATTACGGTTCATAAAAAGAAATACCGATAAAACCGATTCCGGGTGGAACAAGATACTTATGATAAAATTATAGGTTGCCCCAGTTAGTTCAGCGGGGTTACAATTTGAAAGGATTAGTCAGGTATGGCAGTAATACGAGAAGATATTCGCAACGTGGCGATCATTGCCCATGTTGATCATGGAAAAACCACCCTTGTGGATGGCTTGTTGCGACAGGCGCACACTTTCCGCGCCAATCAGCAGGTGATGGAACGCGTGATGGATTCGAATGACCTGGAAAGGGAGCGGGGCATTACCATCCTGGCAAAAAATACTGCCATTGTCATTGAAAACCCAAAGACTGGATTACCGGTGAAGATCAACATCGTGGATACACCTGGACACGCAGATTTTGGCGGCGAGGTGGAACGCGTGATGAACATGGTGGATGGCGTCCTGCTGCTGGTGGATGCCGCTGAAGGCCCCATGCCGCAAACTCGTTTTGTTTTAAAGAAGGCATTAGAGATGGGGCACAAAGCCATCCTGGTGGTCAATAAAATGGATCGCAAGGACGCGGACCATGAAACCACCATCAATGACACTTTCGATCTATTCATAGATTTGGGTGCGGAGGAGCGCCAGGCGGAATTTCCGATTATTTATGCCAATGCCATTACCCAGCAGGCAGGGTTGACACCCGCCATGGGTCCGGACTTAATGCCCTTGTTTGAGACGATTCTCGATTTCATTCCTGGTCCAACCGTGGAGCCGGATGCAGCGTTGCAGCTACTGGTGACCAACCTGGGTTATGACGAATACCGCGGCATTACCGCTGTCGGAAGGATCTTCGCCGGCACGATGAAAGCTGGTCAACAGATCGCCCGCATCACCGCGGATGGCAGTATCAAAATGGATAAGATCCCATATCTTTATATATTCAAAGGTCTGGAAAAAGTTGAAGTGGACGAAGTGAAAGCCGGCGATATCATCGCGGTTGCCGGATTGGAAGAGATCGTGATCGGGGATACCATTGCTGACCCAATAAACCCGGTGGCGCTGCCGCGCATCAGCGTGGAAGAACCCACTGTGCGCATGACCTTTGGCGTAAACACCTCACCTTTCACGGGCAGGGAAGGAAAGTGGAGCACTTCCCGCAAGATTCGTGAAAGATTATTTGATGAATTACGAAAAGATGTCGCTTTGCGCGTAGCCGATACCGAAACATCGGATACCTTCCTGGTATCCGGGCGGGGTGAGCTGCATCTGGCCATCCTCATCGAAAACATGCGCCGCGAAGGATACGAGTTCCAGGTGTCTAAGCCGGAAGCCATCCTGAAAAAGGGGGAGAATGGGGAGATGTTGGAGCCATTCGAAGAGTTATCCATCACTACCAGCCAGGACACAGTGGGAGTGGTGGTGGAATTGCTGGGCACCCGGCGCGCGCTGATGGAAGAGATGGTGAATACCACCGAAAACACTGTGTACATGCGCTACACCGTCCCGACCCGCGGTTTGCTGGGATTCCGCTACCAGTTTCTTACGGCCACGCGCGGTCATGGGGTGATAAATACCATATTTAAAGGCTACTTTCCCCACGCCGGACCAATTACATCCCGAAATACAGGCTCGGTCGTGGCCTGGGAGGCTGGCACAACCAATAATTTCGGGCTCAAGAATGCCGAAGAACGGGGAACGTTATTTATTGGCCCTGGCGTAGAGGTCTACGAAGGTATGGTGATTGGAGAATACACCCGGCCAATGGATATTGCTGTCAATGTGTGCAAGAAAAAGCATCTTACCAATATGCGTTCGTCCAACAAGGATATAGAAGTCCGGCTGACCACACCACGCAATCTTAGTCTGGATGAAGCCATAGAATACCTGACAGATGATGAGCTGCTGGAGGTTACACCAATAAATTACCGCATCCGTAAGCGTATCTTGAGCACGGATGACCGCGGAAAGATGGTAAAAGCCACACGTAAAGGTGAAGAATAATAAAACAAAACACCGCTCCCTGGATAATTCGAGGGGAGCGGTTTTCTATTAATGTCTACTCTTCACATGCTTAATGAGTCACATAATTAGTCCAGGCGCAGCATAGATGTGAACCTTTTCCTCTATTATTCCGAAACCCTGGACACAGCCGGCATGCTGAATTGATCCGTCTCTGCTTCATGCCGGAATTGCTGCGTATACAGGTTATAGTAATGCCCTCCAGTACGTAAAAGTTCCTGGTGGGTGCCCATCTCAGCGATCTGACCATTGTCGATCAGGATGATGCGGTCCGCGCGCTTGATGGTGGATAGCCGATGAGCGATAACAAAGCTGGTACGCCCCTTCATCAGCGCAGCCATCCCCTGTTGAATGAGCGCTTCCGTCAGGGTGTCCACCGAACTGGTGGCTTCATCCATAATGAAGATCTCTGGCTTTGCCAGCACGGCTCTTGCCAGGCTGATAAGCTGTTTTTGCCCTACGGATAGCTGGTTGCCGCCCTCACCCACCTCATGATCATAGCCCTTATCCATGCTACGAATAAATTCATCCGCGCCGGCAACCCGGGCAGCAGAAAGTATCTCGTCTTCAGTGGCATCCAGGCGGCCATAACGGATATTTTCACGAATTGAACCGGAAAACAGGTGTGGGGTCTGAAGTACTATGCCCACCCGCGATTGAATATCGTGCAGTGTCAAAGTCGTGTAGTCCACACCACCAAATGAGATAGAGCCGCTTTTTGGCTCGTAGAAGCGGCAGAGCAGGTTGATAATGGTTGACTTGCCGCCGCCGGTCGGACCAACCAGTGCGATCATTTCACCCGGTTTGACTTTGAGCGAGAAATTGGTCAGAACGGGCTTGTCCTGCTCATAGAAAAAGTCCACATGCTCGAATTCGATCTCGGTTAAGATGGAATCTGTCGATTTAGCATCGTTTTTATCATGAACGTCCGGGACGGTATCTATGAGGGAAAAGATGCGCTCCGCAGAAGCAATGGCATGCTGCATTTCTGCATATACTCGCGCCATATCCTGCACCGGCCACATCATAAAAGTCACATATGAAGCAAAAGCCTGGATGCCGCCAATCGTGATCCATCCCAATTGATTTTGGATCCCACCATACCAGATGATGGCTCCCAGGGCAATGCTGCTGATGACCTGTACCAGGGGCAAAAATAGCGCTGAAAGCCAGGCTGCGCGGTAAGAGGACCTGTACATTGCGCTGGTCAGAGCGCTGAATTCGCGCAGGTTTTCGTCCTCCCGACCGAGGGCTTTCACCACCCGCACACCGGTGATGGATTCGTTATATGCCGCTGTGATCTTCGAGTTTGTTTTTCGAACCTGGCGAAATTGGAGAATAATTCGCTTGCGGAATTGGATCGCAATATAGACCAGCAGCGGGATGATCAACAGAACAACAAGTGCCAGCTTCCAATTGATGATGAGCATGAAAACTGCTGAGGTGATGATGTTGATGATTGCCCAGGTTGTATCCAGCAAACCCCAGGTCATCATATCGGAAACACGCTCTGAATCAGAGGTCACCCTTGCCATGATCCAGCCCACCGGGGTGCGGCTGTAATAGGAGAGGGAGAGGTCCTGCAGGTGATTGAACATGATTTTTCGCAGATCGTAGCGAATGCGTTCACCCAGAGTAGCCACCAGGTAGATAAACAGGAAAACCCCAGCAGCCTGAAGCAATATAAGGGAGCCATAGCGGACGACATATTTATCCAGCACTGCCAGGTTTTTAGGCGTGATGGCTTCATCAATAATTTGCTTGTTCAGGAAGGTAAAATAGCCATCCAGGATGGAAACAATGGCAATAGTCACCAGGAAGCTGATCACCCAGCGTATATGCGGTTTGACCAGCCCAATTATGCGGCTGAGTGTCTGCCTATCTAATTTGGAAGAGTATTCCTCCTCCTCTAGTTCATCATATTCTGGCACGGGAAATTTCCTTTTCCAATTCCGTCTCGATGCTTGTCTGCAGTGTGAAGATCTGCTGGTACATGCCTGGCTGTCCCACCAGGTGCTGATGGGTGCCTCGCTGAATAATGCCACCCTTGTCAAACACCAGGATCAGGTCCGCGTTCATGATGCTCTGGATGCGGTGGGCGATGATGAATGTTGTTCGGTTCTTCATCAAATTTTCCAAAGCCTGGCGGATGACCGCTTCCGTTTCGAGATCTACTGATGAGGTGGAATCATCCAATATCAAGATGCGGGGGTTCTTAAGGAGTGTGCGTGCAATGGTTACCCGCTGCTTTTGACCACCGGAAAGCGTGACACCCTTCTCGCCGACAAGAGTATCATACCCTTTCGGGAAGGAGAGGATGACATCGTGTACGGCAGCTGCTCTGGCAGCCTCGAATACTTCCGCATCACTAATCTCCTTTTCCAGCCCATAGACAATATTTTCACGAATAGTGCGGGAGAAAAGGAATGGCTCTTGCTCAACAATACCGATTTGTGACGTAGAAATCGGCGGGAATAGTCTTTTAGTTTGCGTCCATCCAGATAGATATTTCCAGAAGTGACCTCATGAAACCGCGGTAATAAGTTAACTAGAGATGTTTTTCCAGAACCGGTGGAACCGAGTAAGGCTACGGCTTGACCCGCTTTGCACTCGAAACTAACGTTCAAAAGGATCGGGCTATCGCTTTCGTATTCAAAAGAAACATTATCAAATCGGACATCGCCCTTGATCGAAACTCCGGCAGTCACCAGACCAGTATCCAGAGCCTCGCGATCTTCATTAATGATCTTTGCCATGCGGCTATAGGAGACCAAACCGGTGGACATTTGGACAATCATCCTTCCCAGGGTACGCAAAGGAAAAATGAGCCAGACGATTATTCCACCGTATGCCAGGAAGGATCCAAGTGTCAGGCTGCCATCCATGACCATTCTTGCGCCTAGATAAATGCCAGTAAGAATCTGAAATCCGCAGAAGATATCGCTGATTGGCCAAAACATCGCGTGGAGCTTCATCAAGCCTTTGCCTTTGATGAATTTGAGCGCATTCTCTTTTTCGAATTTCTTAATCTCAAATTCCTGACGGGCATAAGCTTTCACCACCCGAACACCTGTCAAATTCTCCTGGATGGTGGTGGACAGTATGGCTTCCTGTTCCTGATATTCTTCGTAGGCTTTGTTGATGCGTTTAAAGAAGTAGAAGGCGCTGGCAATAACAAATGGCACCACGATGATCGAGATAAATGCCAGCCTGGCATTGAGGCTGTAGAGAGCTGCGAAGTTGATCACAAATAAGAGCACTACCCGGCCAACATTGACAGCCTGGTCAGAGAAAAAGCGGCGAACAGCATCCACATCCGAGGTGCAACGCTCAATGAGTTCGCCTGTGGGTGTCTCGGAATGATACTTGAATGGCAGGTGCTGTAAGTGATCATAGAGGTAATTTCGCAGGCGGCGAGTGATGCCTTCGGCAGTTCGGGCAGCAAGGACACCACTGAAGAAGGTCATTGATCCTTCGAAAACTGCCAGCAGAACGAAGCCAATGGCGGCGAGGGGAATTAGAGTGAAGCGTCCAGGTATTAGAACATCATCCACAAAATACTTTAGCAGCAAATAGGTGAGTGTTTTGGATGCCGCGCTGATACCCAGAGCCAGGTTTGCGCCAGCGTATTGAAGGCGGTAGCCGCGCATTAATCGCCAAAGCCCGAGCAAACGGTTGCTGGTGATGGTTGATTTGATGTCAAAATCGGTGGTAGTCATGATGAATATCCCTGGGCTAATTTAAGCATTGTTATTAGGAGCAAAGGTTCATTCTAATCCAACCATTACCGGGCGTCAAATTTATCGGATTGAATGGCAATTATGATCATAACCTGATATAATAATACCGACTGGTCGGTATTATTATAAGGATTATATATGCAAAAAAGAGCGATCGAAACAAGACAGGAAATCCTCACTGCAGCCATCAACTGCTTTAGCAAAGAAGGATTCGAAGCCACAGGTGTGGCGGAAATTTGTTCAGAAGCCGGATTGAGTAAAGGCGCCTTCTACCATCACTTCCCCAGCAAGCATGCTGTATTTATGGCGCTGTTGGAAAATTGGCTGGAAGGATTGGATCAACAATTGAAAATCATTTCTTCCGGTTCGAAAGATGTGCCCAGTGGCCTGGTGGCAATGACCGCTGTGTTTCCAGGTGTTTTTTCGGATGCAGGCGACCAGGTGCGAATGTATCTGGAATTTTGGACGCAAGCCACCCGGGATGAGGTCATCTTTCAGACATTAATCGAGCCTTATAAGCGGTACACGAATTATTTTGCCAACTTGATCAAGGAGGGTGTGGATGAAGGCTCTCTGGAAAATGTCCAACCAGAAATAGTATCGCGGGTGATAATATCCCTGGCACTCGGTGTGCTTTTACAAGGATTGTTGGACAAAAATGGGACAGACTGGAAAGCAGTGGCAGAGATGGGCATGAAGATGATCACAGCGAATATACAAAAGGAGCTGAGATGATACTGGTCACTGGAGCAACAGGGCATATCGGGAATGTATTAATTCGGGAGCTGCTGCAAAATGGTGAAAAGGTGCGTGCCATGGTGTTGCCTAAGGATGATTTGACGCCCATCAAATACTTGGATGTTGAAATCGTTATTGGGGATGTGCTGGAGCAAGATTCTTTGGTCAGAGCCATGCGCGGGGTGGATACAGTCTATCATCTGGCTGGTTTGATCTCTATTATGCCTGGTGATGCTGACTTATTGCAGCAAATTAACGTAGATGGAACCAGGAATATGCTTTCAGCCGCGCGTGAAAATCAGGTGAAGCGGTTTGTTTATACGAGTTCGATTCATGCCCTGACGCGTCAACCCCATGGAAGTATCATGTCAGAGAGCGCAAATTTTGATCCTGGACAGGCAGTGGGTGACTATGATCGCTCAAAAGCGCAGGCTTCACTGGAGGTAATTCAAGCTGCTCAGCAAGGCATGGATACGGTTATTGTTTGTCCAACCGGGGTCATTGGCCCATTCGATTACAAATTATCCGAGCTTGGTACGCTTCTATTTAAAGCGCTTACTCAAAAAACTACGTATAGTATTGCAGGCGCTTATGACTTTGTTGATGTACGGGATGTCGCGCGGGGAGAAATCCTGGCAGGCAAATATGGCCGCAGGGGCGAGGCTTATATCCTATCAGGTGAATGGATCAGGATAAGAGATATACTAGCCTTCGTAAAAGAAATTTCTGGAGAAAAAGGTTCCCTGATTCAGATTCCCACCTGGCTGGCGAAAGCAGCGTCAAGGATTACCCCAGCTTATTACCGGCTCACCAAGTCAAAACCGCAATTCACTTCTTATTCGATTGAGACGGTGCAGAGCAATGCTGTTGTTAGCCACCAGAAGGCTACGCAGGAATTGGGTTATCACCCCAGGAGGATAAAAGAATCGCTTACTGATACCGTGCAATGGCTTTTAGAGAATCGGAAACTCAAACAAGAACTTATAAGTAGGAACATTAAGTGACAGGGTTAAATACGAGCAAAACAATATTGATCACAGGGGCTTCATCCGGTATCGGGCAGGCATTGGCTGAAAGGCTTGCCGCTGACGGCCATGAAGTGCTCCTAGTGGCCAGATCCTCTGAGAAGCTTAGGGTCATCGTTTGCGGAATCAAAGAGAGGGGAGGCCATTCCCACTATATGGCAGCAGACCTGGCTGATAAAAACGGTCTTGATGCTCTTGTGGGTGCGATCAAACAGAAATATCAGAAAATTGACCTGCTGATCAATAATGCTGGTATCGGCTGGTATGGGCATTTTGCGCAGATGCCATGGGATACTGCACAATCGCTCGTCTTAACCAATATGCTCGCTCTGGTAAAACTAACCCACGCCTTTCTACCTGATATGATAACCAGGAATGAAGGTCAGATTATTAATATTAGTTCCATCGCAGGAGATTTACCAGTGCAAGGAGTGATATTGTACGCTTCTTCAAAGGCATTTGTGAACAACTTCACGAAAGCTTTGGCGCGGGAAATGACTGGCACTAAAATAAAGATCACACTTGTGAAACCCGGACCTGTGTTAACAAATTTTTACAATCATGCGAACGAATCGAACGGATACCACATTCCCGGCGAAAGTTTGGGGATAACTGTTGAACAGGCCAGTAGAACGATTATTAAGTGCATTGGTAGTTCAAGGAGGGTCGTGTATGTGCCTGGCTATTTTGCATTTATGCCCTGGGTGGATCGTTTACTAGGACCGGTCATTGATAGGCTAGGTCCGATGATCATACCTGCAGATAAAAAAGGAGGAGTGTACTAGGTATTAGTGGGTGGGATAATCCACCGGTACATTATTCCTGTATGGGTTCCTCAGAATCATCACCAGAAAGGATATCACGGGCAATCTGCTCGAATTCCTCTGGCACCCATATCTTAACCAACCCAAGCGAGCCCACTGTCAACCCGTAGACAATTCCTGCGCTTTCTTGAAACACCTGTACTGGAATTTCATTGGCTTCCAATTTAACCCGGATAATCTCACCTTCCAGGTGCCCATGTGCCTGTTCGATACAAATCCAGTGATCGTAGGTCATAATCATATTATAAGGGTAATTTGTGATTAAACAAAAAGAGCGCAACCTTCAAGCTGCGCTCTTTTGATTTACGGTGATTTTACTTTGATTTCAAAATTATTCGTGCATCGACAACCTTGACACCCTTACCATCTTCGTAAACGAGAACCGGGTTGGCGTCTGTTTCTGCGATTTCATCCTGCAATTCATAAATCATTGCGGCATATTTACATAGAACATCAGCGAGCGCTTTTTTATCGCGTGGGGCTTCCCCACGCGCGCCATTTAATATGGGTGCACCACGGATCTCATCCAGCATCTGGGCTGCCTGGCTTTCAGAAATCGGGGCCACCCGGAAGGTGACATCTTTAAGGACTTCCACAAAGATACCACCAAGGCCGAACATGACTGTCGGGCCAAAGGTTGCATCGTTCACTGAACCAATGATTGTCTCAGTACCCCAGGGAGCCATTTCCTGAACTGCGATACCGTGGATTTCAGCTTCCGCTTTATAATTTTTGGTATTGACCATGATCGTTTTGAAAGCGTCGCGAACCCCAGCCTCATCCTTTATGTTAACTTTCACACCGCCAGCATCCGATTTGTGAAGGATCTGGGGAGAGACAATCTTCATCACAACCGGGAAATTGACCTTCTTGGCAAGAGCCACGGCTTCATCTTCAGAGGTTGAAAGTTGTGTGGCAGCGATGGGCAGGTCGTAGGCTGCGAAAACTTGCTTAGATTCGATTTCTGTTAAAGCGCCGCGTCCATCTTTGCGGGCCTTGGCTATAATTTTCCGGGCGACCACACCACCATTGGAAGAGGATTTGTAAGCTTTATGATTAACAATTTCGCGCAGGTTATGAAATTCACGTAAAGCAGCCATGGCGTTAACTGCCAGATCTGGCGCGTTATATGTCGGAATGCCATTTTCTACCAACCAGCGCATGGCCTTATCCGAACGTTCACCACCCACAAAGGAGATAGTGACAGGTTTCTCTTTAACTCCAGATTCACTGATTGCCTTATGAATGGATTTCGCTATTTCTTCCGGATTTGTCTGAGCAGTCTCACAATACAGGACCACCAGGCCATCCACCCATGAGTGTGCATACGAGAACTTGACGGTCTTATAATACCAATCGTTGCCTGCCATGCCGGTCATATCCACCGGATTTTTCGCAGAACCATAATCGGGCATGTGCTTCTTTAATTCAGCCTGGACATCTTCAGGCGCAAATTTCAGCGGAACCCCATATTTTTCTGCGGCATCGGTAGCAAGAACGCCCACTCCACCGCCATTGGTGAGAACGAGCATATTCTCGCCTTTCATGGTGGGCTGAAGTGAGAGTGCGAGGGTGCGATCGAAGAGATTATTAAGGTCGGTCGCGCGAAGCGTACCTGCCTGCTGGAAGGCTGCATCATATACCTTACTGGATCCAGCCAGCGAGCCGGTATGTGAAGCCGCAGCGGCTGCGCCGTGCGTAGATACACCTGCTTTGAGGGCGATGACTGGCTTGTTTGTTTTCTTGCAGGCTTCTATGAACCGACGGCCATCTTTAAAACCTTCAATGTAGAGAGAGATGCAGGATGTAAAAGGATCACCATCAAGCCAGGTAATCAAGTCTGCAAAGTCTACATCGGACATGTTACCGATGGAGATCAGTTTTTCAAAACCCACCCCACGTGTATAAGAGATGGCATCAATGGCGATAAGCAGCGCGCCGCTTTGAGTAATTAGGGAGGCCTTCCCGGGAAGGGGGAGATACGGCGCGAATGAGGCATTAAGTTTAGTGGAGTTGGTGAGGGTTCCAACGATATTGGGGCCGAGAATGCGCATTCCGTAGCTGCGAGCTTGTTTAACGATCTGGTCTTCAAGTGCTATATCACCCACCTCACTGAAACCAGAAGTGATGATGATCAAACCTTTTACGCCTTTTTTCCCGCAGTCATCAATCACACCAGGGACATATTTGGCAGGAACTACAATTACCGCAGCTTCAACCGGCCCGGGAATTTCACTAACCGATTTGAAGTTCTGCAACCCCAAGATAACATCATCTTTGGGATTTACCGGGTAGATGCTACCGGAAAATTTACTTTCCAGCAGGTTCTTTATGACAGAGTAACCTATCTTCCCTGGAGTTGCAGAGGCTCCAACGATGGCAATGGATTTGGGATTGAGTAATGCATTAATTGAATCTTCCTTCACAAGTTCCTCCTGAATAGAATTGTAAACATGATAGCTAGAAGAACATAAGACAAGTTATTATTACTTCTCTATTTTATTATTAGTTTCACTATTTTCCAATGAAAGGAATGAATATAAATGATGTTACATTCTTCACATTAATATGTGACATATGGATTATTTATCATGGAGATGAGATCGGGACAAAAAGCGTTTAGCTTTGGTCAGGTAGAATTTCAAACGAGGTTGTTATTTCTGTCACACCGCGAATTGTTGCAGCAACAGAACAGTATTTTGTTTCAGAGAGTTCAATCGCCTGTTCTGCGGCTTTTGGAGTCAACCCATTTCCACGAAGTTTATAGAGCAAATGTATCTTCCTAAAAGCCCAGGGTGGCTCCTTATCCTGCTCCGCGCTAACTAAGATTTCTAAGAACGTCAGATCGATCTTTTTCTTTTCGAGAATTTCCACGACATCCACCGCAGTGCAGGAGCCAAGAGCTACAAGCAACATTTCACTGGGCTTTACCCCGACGCCTTCAGCAGGGGTGGAGAGCACAACTGAATGGTTAGTGGAATCAATGCCTAGGAACTGCTTGCCGCTGATCCGTTTTACAGTTGCGTATGCCATTATTCCTCCTGGTATTCAATTAAGCTGAATAACCTGGCCATCTCAACATGATTGGGGTTGCCTGAGCCTTCCAAGTCTTTGATACAAATAGCAAGGTATTGTTTAATAACCACTTGGGTGGTGGCATTTGTTGCTGCCTGAAGTGCCTTAAGTTGCTGCACCACCTCAGTGCAATCCCTCCCTTGTTCAATCATTTTTTCAACCCCCCTTACCTGGCCTTCAATTCTTTTTAAGCGGGATAAGACACTAGGTCCATAATTCATCTTAGATTTCCTATCTAGCCAATAAACAGGCAATATAATTAGCGGCAACTGCCATCTTGGAATTATCCTCAAGTAAAGCGTGAACTGGATGAGCAGGATGAATCGGAGGAACTCGCGGTGTTGAATCCACTAGATACAAAGGTGGAAATAAGACGGGTTGTATTGGTGCTGGTACATTTCGGGCAAGTTTTACGGTCTTTGGATTCACTAAAGCCAACAAGTAATTCAAAGGTATCACCACACTCCATGCACTGGTATTCGTATAAAGGCATCAAAACACTCCTACATATAGTTTAATACTATACAGGAGTATAGCATAATAAATGAAAACGTCAAGTAATGAAAACTTAGAGTGAATCAAAACAATTAAATAGATTATTTGACAGCGATTTCTACCCCAGATAAGGTGATCCACTCGCTCCATGAACCTGGGTACAAACGACCTGGCGGATAGCCGGCATTGGCGAATGCCAATAAACCCAGTGCGGAAGTCACGCCTGAACCGCAATAATAGATAATTTCTTCCATATGAACGACTGGAAGTAGGTGGTCAATTATAGATACAATTTCCTGGTTAGATTTGAATCGCATGTTTTCATCCAGAAAATCTGAGACCGGCAAACTAATCGCTCCCGGAATATGCCCACCGAGGGTATCAATCGTTTCCTCCAACCCAAAGTATCTATTTGTTGCCCGGCCATCCAACAATACCTGCCTCGGTTCATGCAGGTTGGCACGAATCTCTTCAAAAGAAGCGATCATTTGCTGATTCTCTGACACAGTGATGAGGGGTGATGGAAAGATTTTCGGCGGAATAGATGTGACCGGCAGACCCAATTGCAGCCATGTGGTGATCCCGCCATCCAGCACTACCGATTCAGGTATGCTGAAATAATTACACAGCCACCATAAACGGGCGGCAGCCATTGTTCCGCCTGTTGCATCATAGGCTACAATTTTCCTCCCGGCTGTATAACCCCAGTTGGATAAGCTGGTTTGAAAAGATTGGGCGGATGGGAGGGGATGGCGTCCGGTTATGGGTGAGCATTTACCGGAAAGCTGATGATCAAGATGCGCATAGACGGCGTGTGGGATGTGGAGTGCAAGATAATCTTTATAACCCTGCTCGGATTGCTGTAATGTAAAGGAACAATCCACAATCAGCAAGGATGGATCGTTTAACGATTGCGATAGTTCTTCTGGAGAAATAATGGATTTAAGATTATTTGTCATGACTTTCGCAATCTCCATGAAATCCCCAAGGATATCAATAATAGGATCAGACCAACTGCGTCAAAAATGATGAATCTTAAAATCGATTGAGTGAAAGATAGTAACAATGGGATGGAAAAGTAAACCCAGGTTTCGCCAATTACTCCTATTGCCTGCATGATAATCGCAGAGAGGAGGGCAGTGAAATTGCGTACTGGGTTAATAAGTGCAAAGGCGTAAGGAACATTCCACATCAGGAAGAGGATACCTATAGAGCGGATCACTGCAGTACCGGAGTCTCCGTTCAAGTCAAAGGAGGAAGTATAGCGGGTTGGATGAAGGATGAACTGGAAAGCGCACAGAAGGTTGATGGCAAAAACCAGCAGAATGCAGCCCCGGGCGAGCCAAAGCCATCTGGATTGCCGAACATCCTCTAGCTGTCCAAGCGTTGATTTCATTTTCCTCCATACATGATCCAGTAAGCAGCGATGGAGAATGCAATGGCAACATTCAGAGATTCTTTTTTTCCCGCCATTGGGCTGTGAATGATTTCATCGCACTCTGATAGAATATCTGGGTCAATGCCGTGAGTTTCATTACCGACAACCAGCAGCGTTGGTTTTTTGACTATTTTACAATGATAAAGTGGAATGGATTCCGGTGTGGACTCCATTCCAATCACATGATATCGCAGTGATTTTATCTCCCGAACGGCTGCCAGGCCATCCCAGTGTTGTGTCCATGGAACAGAATCCTCCGCTCCCAGCGCTGTTTTTGTCATGCGCGGATGTGTTGGGGGAGGTGTAGTCCCTCCCAAGTGGAGAGTTCTCATTCCACAACCCTCTGCAGAACGGAAGATGGAGCCAACATTAAAAACGCTACGTATATTATCCAGAAAACCTTCCAGATGAATGGATGAATTATGCTGTTGTATATTCCCGGCTGAATAGCCAGCAAGAGAATCAATTACGTCTGTATTTGACCCACATTTAGGGCAATTCAAGCCCTGGGAACTACGTTCATCCACCGGGAAGCGGAACGAACATGCTTTTCTGACGCATTGTCTGATCACAATGATCGCGATCCTGGTTTATGTGATGCTGGTTGAAAAGGTGAAGAAGCATTGATGCTTCTTAGATAGATCCCGGTAAACACCACGATATTTCTCTGGAAGCAGGCTGGCAATCTGATACATCACCTGATCAGCGGCATCCTGGCGTAAGGACCGGTCGGATAATTGAAGGGAAGGATCAATGTTGAAGATATTTCCGACGCGGATGTGGAAGGGGGTTCTGACAAGTCGATTAAGATTATCCCAGATGACTTCCCCACCATAAATGGCTACTGGCTGGATGGGCACATTCGCTTTCTGTGCCAGCATAGCGATTCCTGGATGTCCTTGCTGGAGGATACCGGTTCGCGAGCGCGTCCCTTCAGGGGAGATGGCCAGGATCTTTCCCTCCTTCAAGCTCTGAAGAGCCTTTGAGAAGGCGGTAATATCATTTTCTCCTCGTTTGATTGGAATTCCACCCCACAGGCTGAACAATGCTCCCATGATGGGATTATTCCACGTTTCTTCTTTGACGAGTGCGGTAATTTCCCGAGGTTGCAGGTGAGTATACATCACCGGCACATCCAGAAAATTAATATGATTCACGGCCAGAATTAACGGTCCGCGCAGGGGTACCCTTGAAATCTCGATATCGTCCACCACACAAGCGGTGCGGGTGATACTTTTTATGGTGCAATTGACCATACGGAAGGCGATGGTCATCGGTTCATACCAGCATGTGTATGGCAGCTGGTACCAATTCTACCTCCACCGTGGTACCGTTTTCGCACACGGTTTCCCCGTCAGCGTGGCAAGGAATGCTGCCTGAAAGTGCTTTTACCTTGACATGAGTGCTGGAAAGCATTTTCACCTGAGGATCGTCCGCTTGTGACCCTTTCATGAACTTCATGATCATCGGGAAGGTGGCCAATTTGCCCATGTCATTGACAACACACAGAGTAAATTTACCATCTGTGGGACTGCCGTTGGGGGCCATATAAAAACCACCACCCATACGGATGCCATTCATGATGGAAACCATTAGATATTTCCCTTCCAGCAGAGCGTCGTCAAGCTGGACACTGAGTTTGGCGGGTTTATAGTAAAGGAAGATGGTTTTTAAGGCTGCCACAATGTACGAGGGAAATCCAGTCAGGAATTTTAGTTTTACTGCTTCAAATCCAACTACTGCATCAAAACCGATTCCCACTCCATTGCCAAAATACCTGCCCTTTGGGAAATTTCCACCCACTACTTTTCCAACATCTACATGTTTTCCATGGGCAGGATCAAGCAATTTCTGACAAGCAGCATCAAAATCGATTGGAACACCCATGCTGTATGCAAAATCATTCCCCCGACCAACCGGGATGACAGCCATGGATACTGCACGCTTTGCAGCGCTGTTGCTTTCCAGAATGCCGTTTAGCACCTCATTGGCGGTGCCATCACCACCGGCTGATACAATGACATCAAATCCATTAATTACCGCTTCGCGAGCCAGTTCCAGGGCATGGCCAGGCCTTTCAGATACGACCAGCTCATAATTTAACTTGTGTTCTTTCACAAAATTCTCAAGCAAATCTTTGTGGCGCAAACCAGACCCGCGACCCGAAATTGGATTAATAATAATATAATACCTGGTCATATTTGGCTCCTATCGATGGTGTTTTATTGTACATGATAATGCTGAGATTTTATGTATTCAACGATACCAATACAACAAGCATGTCTTTAAGGCTCTTGTAAGTGGGGGTAGTAACCAGGTGGGTAATCGTTCCTTTTGGCAGCTTGTAGGGAGATAGGTAAGCTTTGAGGTGTTTTCGGAAGAGAATGGGCCCTCTATCAATGCCATAAAAAGATGTCATTAGTTCGAGGTGATCCAGCATAACCTTCCGGGTTTCTTCGAAGGAAATTGATTCATGCTCGCGGCGGGAGAAAATCCACGGATTTCCGAATGAGCCTCTGCCAATCATCACACCATCACAACCCGTTACAGCTTTCATCTTCTCAATATCAGCTAGAGTTCGCACGTCTCCGTTGCCAATCACCGGGATGCGCATTGCCTGCTTAATTTCTGCAATGGCTTGCCAGTTGCTTGCTCCGGAATAAGCCTGTCTTTTTGTTCTCCCATGTACTGCGATCATGGATGCTCCTGCGCCCTCAAGGATTTTGGAGATCTCGAGATAGTTTAACGAGACTTCATCCCACCCCAGCCTGATTTTCGCTGTAACAGGAATCGGGCTTATTCGAACAAGCGCCTTAAATATTACATCAATTAGCTCAGGTCTTCTAAGGAGACCAGCGCCCGCACCACGGTTGGAAACGGAACGAGCTGAGCAACCCAGATTGATATCCAGGATATCAGGCTGCAGCGGAAGAATGATCTCCGCTGCCCGGACAATTCTAGTTGGGTCATTATCAAAGATTTGAAAAACAACTGGGCGTTCCTCGGGTTGAAAGGCTAGTCGTTGCGAAACTCTATTGATATCCTGCACAATATCTATTGCATTGACAAATTCGGTATAGCTTAAGGCGGAGCCAAAGCGACGGGCGAGCAGCCGATTGGGCGAATCTGAATATCCAGCCATGGGCGCCAGGACAAGGTCACCAAAGACCGGGATATTTCCGATATGAAATCGAATTGGATTAATTTCTGCGTTGATATTGCGCATAGCCATCACATCATTAAACTGCTTATTTCAATATTTGGATAATGCTTAGCCATATTTACTTTAATGACTTGTTCATCAATAAAGAATGTGGTTCCACCAAAGCCAAGGGTGGATAGGCCGCCACATATATTTCCCCAGGCCAGGCATTCGCGGATAGGCTTGCCATCGATCCATGCCTTTACGAAACCGGAACTGAAGCAATCACCCGCACCGGTGGTATCCAGTGGATTAACTGTAATACCTGGCAAATGATACATAGTTTCCCGATCATAGGCAAGTGCTCCTTTTTCACCATCCTTGAGGACGACTAACGGACAGAATTCGCTGAGTTTGCGGGCAGCATCTTCCAGGTTTTCATAACCACTTAAGGACCGGGCTTCCTTGGCATTTGGGAGGAATACATCTACCTGTTTGAGTGCGCGGCTTATACTGTTCGATTCATGTGAAAACTCCTTCGGGCAATTGCCGTCCATGAGGATTTGCATTTTCTTCATTTTCACAATTGGCACTGCTGCATCAAGGATCAGTCCGTGTATTAATCCTGGAATAAAAATCGCTTTTGCTTCCACGCATGGAAGAGCCTTCAAGGTAGCAGAAAGGGGTGGTTCTAGGTCATAGTGGGTTAAGAATCCCCGATCATCTTGAAAGGAAGCTGAAACTGAAACCCGTCGAAATGGATGGTCGTGATGAATGAAGTAAGCTTCTGAAAGACCTGCTTTACGGACTTCAACAAGAATCAAGTTGCTGAATAAATCATTTCCAAAATCCGCAGCCCAGGCTACCTTCAAACCAAGCCGATGCATGGTAACGGCATTAATAAATGCCTCACCGGGTGTGTATTCAAACTTATCAGCAAATGTATCCTCACCCAGGATAGGCATACGTGGCAACCCGGAGAAGATTAAATCCATTGTGGCATTCCCTACCAGGAAGATATCATACATAAGTGTAATTATCCTAAACGGGGAAAGTAACTTCCATGCCGGGTAAGATATCCATCCAAAATATTGCATGCCAGCCGATAATCGCCGATCAGTGGGTGGATGGTTAATGCATGAGCTGCTTTCTCGTACGAACCTTCCACCGCGGAGTGGATGGTGAGTTTTTCGAATGCCTTAACTTGCTTCATTAAACCCAGGCACTCATCTGGCACTTCCCCAATTACGACAGGTTGGACACTGTCTCGACTAACCCAGGCTGGTATTTCGACAACATCGGAGTCTTCCATACCTTGAATGGAGCCCCAATTTTGGATGTTCACAATGAGGCGGGAAGGTTTGCCACCTGTTAATCCTTCGATCAAATCCAGGGCCAGTTCTGCGTAGCCAATCTGGGAAGTACCAGCAAGCTGTTCGAGATCAGAAAGCGCATTGCCTCCTTCTTTTTTTAGGTATGACATGCTGCGGCTGCGAAGATACTCCGAGTGCATCCGCCGCATACCGGAAAGATCTCCGTTTGCGAGTAATTTGGTAAGCTGCTTGAACAACTCCGTATTCAACGTTAGGATAGATTGGCCACGCGTCATACCACTTTTGAGGCTATTGGATACTTCATGCCTGGAGTGGTAATAATAGGATAGATACTCGTTGGGTATCATTCCCAATGAAGTAATGAAAGGCGTATCAATATGCAGGAAGGATGTTTTTGGATTCGCCAGGAGCAGGCGGATCAATTCTGGCTGTCGGTCCATGCCATTCACCATAATGGATTTGAACCAGCCCAAATGGTTCAAACCAAAGTAATTAGCCTGAATCATCTCCGGCGGTTGCTGCAAGACCAAAGCTATGACATTCAACATTGAAGAAGGACCATCGCAGATGCCAATTGCCTTTTGATAATCCATGGTGTTAGTCAGGGCTTCGGTCATCATCCCGGATGGGTTGGCGAAATTGATCAACCACGCATTTGGACAGACCTGTTTCATCAGAGTGCAATATTTTGCCAAAACAGGTATCGTGCGCAGCCCCATGGCAAATCCACCCGGCCCCGTCGTTTCCTGACCGAGCACTCCCAGCTCTAGTGGGACTAATTCATCAATTACCCTCGACTCCATATCTCCTACTCGGAATGTTGTGATCACAAAATCAGCACCATCCAGAGCTTGTTTTGCATCGGTTGTGTTTGTGATGTTGAAGTTGGGTTGTTTGTCAGATTCAAGGACAGACGCGACTGCATTCATCAATGTCATACGGTTAGCATTGATGTCCATCAGAGCTAATTCGCTTAATCCGAGCCTGTCTTGCCGCCGGATAAGCTCATCAATGATCAGGGGAGTACGTACACCTGCTGCGCCAATGATGGTTAATTTCATATTCTGCCTTTTCAAAGATTTGGTAGTACAGAAAAGCGGTCGAAAATATTGATTTATTCCACTTCAAGTTTAGCAAGATCAACCAAAAAAGATAGTACTGGATATGAACTATTTAAGCAATTGTTTTATTACAGATACGTGGATAAGTATTGATTCGAGTGAAAAATAAAAGGGGAAACACTTGGTTAAAATAAATCAGCATTGGCGGCTACATGTTACTGAAGCCGCCAATGCTGGAACTTTGGCAATGTTGATTATTGGGCTAGAGATAAGTAAACTGGTTTTCCGCGAACTGAAAATTTGCCTGAAGAATTGTGAAGAACTTTGCGAAGGTGCTGCTCAGCAATATCCACAAAGGATTGGTCATCCTGGATCATGATCTCGCCAATCGCCTTCCCAGGAATTCCCACTTCGCTGGCTATTGCGCCAACAATATCCCCTGGACGAATACCATGCCTGCCGCCCAGATTCATCTTCAGGCGAACCATTCCGTCCTCAAGTTGAGAGTTAATATTCATCCCGAAGGTTTTCTTAAGCGGCTTTCCAAATGTTTTGGCTGAACGATCTTTTTGGATGGTTTCAAATGAGTTAGTTCTCTTGACGCCTGGGTTAAATCCCTTTTTATCAGGATTCCTGATTACCTTGAAGCTGGAAACAGGCGCTACAAATTCTTCCAAAGGTTTGGCAGTCTCTTGGGCGCGGACAAGCTGGATGGCTGCTGCAGCGATATCAATTAGATCATAACTGGATTCCGATAGCCTGGTAATGATCGCTCGCTCTTGGGAAAAGGATCCTTTACCAAGTTGGTTTTGCAGCTTCTCAATGAACTTACTCTCTCGTTGAGCCTTGATCGCTTCTATAGTTGGGATACGGGATTCAACGATCTTATGTTTGGTATAGGCCTCAATTTGTGGAAGGCGCTGTCTTTCTTTGGGTGTAATGAAAGTAATTGCGATCCCTTTTTTGCCAGCCCGGCCAGTGCGGCCAATGCGATGAACATAGTCTTCGCCATCTTGAGGAACATCAAAATTGATCACATGCGATAGGTCATCAATATCCAACCCGCGAGCCGCAACATCTGTTGCCACCAGGATGGATATGGAATGTGACCGCAGACGCCTCAGAACTGATTCCCGGCGATCCTGGTTTAGGTCGCCATGCAGTGATTCTGATTGGAATCCACGTAAATTCAATTCGTCAGAGACTTCCTGGGCACGAATTTTGGTACGCGTAAAAATAAGCGCGGATTGAATCTCTTCCATTTCAAGCAAGCGGCTGAGAGCAGCAAGTTTGCTATCTTCGCGCACAAAACAGTAACTCTGATCCGTTTCAGCTACTGTAACATTGGCTGGATCGATGCGGACATGTTCAGGATTTTTTACATGCTTGTTTACAATTTGCTTTACTGAGTGAGGGAAGGTGGCTGAAAAGAGTGCAATCTGGCGCTCTAAAGGTATGGATTGAAGGATTGTCTCAACATCCTCAGCGAAACCCATATCCAGCATTTCATCAGCTTCATCCAGAACCACAAAATTAACGTGACTTAAGTCGAGAACACCTTTACGCATTAAGTCCATCAGTCTGCCAGGTGTCCCTACAACCACATCCACACCTCTTTTAAGTTGACGGATCTGAATCTGATAAGATTGTCCGCCATAAACAGGTGTAACCTGGATGTTGCTGAACCGCGCGAAATCTTTTGTAGCGTCAGCTACCTGGTTCGCCAATTCACGGGTGGGTGTGAGAATCAAGGCTTGAACCTTGCCCGTTCCTGGCGATAAGTTCTGCAATAAGGGCAGAGCAAATGCTGCTGTCTTGCCTGTTCCAGTTTGAGCCTGCCCAACAACATTTTTGCCTTGCAACAGAAGCGGAATTGCATGCTGCTGAATAGGGGTAGGTATTGAATAGTTTAGGGATTCAATTGCCTGTAAATATGTGGCAGATAACCCCAAGTCAGTAAATTTTAATTCCATTTTTCTCCAAAATAAAAGGCCCTGCCAAAACCGGCAAGGCCACACTAACCAAGCAAGATCGGTCATTACATTAAGTATCGAAACAAGTATATCATAGATTAGCAAAGCCAGCGTTAATAGATTGACAAATAGATTGACAGTTAATAGAATGACATAATAAAAAGACTTCTTTTCGAAGCCCTGAATTCTAATCTGGCCAAACTGGTTTAACTCTTATGAATTTTACATAATTTATAAAACACCTTTTGGTTTACTGAGAGTTTTTGCTTTATGTCTGCACAGGACGAGTTCCTCGCAGAAAAAAGGTGACCACAACACCTGCAAGAAATCCCCCGATATGCGCTATATAAGCAACCCCACCGGTCTCTGCTGAAGCGGAAATGGATCCGATACCGCTAAAGAATTGAAGAACGATCCATAACCCAATTACTATCAGGGCGGACACTTGAATCGTTCTTTGTCCCTGCAATACCCTTACCTTTCCCTGTGGGAAAAGTATTATATATGCGCCTAACACCCCCGCAATTGCTCCCGATGCTCCCAAATTTGGTATATCTGAGCCAACGCCTACTGCCAATTGTGCAAAAGTAGCCACAAGACCACAGAACAAGTAGAAGACGATAAACTTGGAATGCCCAAAACGATCTTCCACATTATCCCCGAAGATCCATAAATAAAGCATGTTGCCTCCCAAGTGGAGCCATCCTGCATGCATAAACATTGAAGAAAAGAGCGTCAGAAAATCGCCCACGGGATTTGCTAGGAAACGGCTTGGAATGAAAGCCCATTTCGTTATCAGTTCGTTACCACCGGTCATCTCTATAAAGAAAAACAAAACATTCAAGCCAATCAAAGCATAAGTAACCAGTGGCACTGTTCTACGAGTGGAATTATCATCACCGATTGGGAACATATAATTTACCTCCTGGTACGCTGATTACAGATATTCGTTAATTTACTATCAACGTCTCCTGCCAGCGAATATTCCTAGAAGGAGAAACACAATTGCCACTCCGACCAGGAACCCAAAGTTATACTGGCTACCATTGTTGTGCACTTCATACATTTGTACGGTAGGATTAATAAACGACATCACGAGAGTTACCGGAGAGATGACCCCATGCCAGATTCCCATACCGATACCAGAAATGCGACCTTCTGCATCGCTTATATTGACCAGAGGGTTTAATCCAGGCGCGAAAACTTGGATTTTGAAACCAGGTACATTGATTTGCCCGTTAGGGACAGCCGTGCCCGTTTGTGCGGTCGCAACTGAATTATTGATTTGCAAGACAGTGCCGGGAGCACAACCGGAAGTCATTGCTAGTAAAATGGCCATTAAGGCGAAAATGAACAACTGTTTTTTCATTTCTTACCTCCAGACTGATTTTGTAAGACGTTTGAGTAAACGCCTAATACATTGACATTGCTGTCTTATTCACGGGAATACTGAAATTGATAATGTGTAAATTCGGAATCCCTTTACATTACCATCTTATAAGTAAAGAGCTATTAACGTCCCTAATAATTCCTCGATAATACCTATATTTTGTATTTATGTACGTTTAGAGAGCTGAAACGCTCCCTAAACATACCATCCTAGAAATATCGGTTAAAGACATTTGGGCTTCATGGAGACCAAAGGGAAGTTCGGGACACAAATTTTGTAGACTCCAGTAGGGATTTACAAATATTATCTGAGATGGGTCAAATAATGAGAATTAGAAATAAAAAGACTGCGAAAGCAGTCTTTTAGCGGGAGCGACGGGATTTGAACCCGCGGTCTCGGCCTTGACAGGGCCGCATGTTAAACCACTACACCACGCCCCCCAACGACCGAAATAATATCACAGGGTTCAAAACACGTCAAGGAAATTAATGTCAAAGACTGTAAATCCAATCATCTGTATTGCGATCCCATTCCACAAGCTCCTCTGGTTTGAACCATAAGGATACCTCTTCTTCGCCGCGTTCTGGTTTGTCTGAGGAATGGGTCAGGTTTCGTTCGGGATATAGTGCAAAATCATGGCGGATCGTACCCGGGGCAGCTTCTGATGGGTTTGTCTTTCCCATGGTTTGACGGACAACTGCAACAGCATTGCGACCTTCCCATACCATAGCCATAACGGGTGAAGAGCAGATATAGCGCAGCAAACCGGGATAAAATGGCTTACCCACATGCTCCTGGTAGTGTGTTTCAGCGAGTTTCTGGTCCACCTTCATAAATTTTGCACCGATGATTTTTAATCCACGAGCTTCGAGCCGTTTAATAATCTCGCCAATCAATCCGCGCTGCACACCATCTGGTTTGATGAGTATTAATGTACGTTCCATGTTGACCTCAGAATAATTATTTCATGCAAACACAAAGCCATGAATGCCTATTGTAATAGCTTCTGCGCTTTTGAGTAAGCCTCAATTGCGCCAGGCAAATCACCTGCTTGTCGTAAACAATCACCAAGCAGCAGCCAAAGTTCGGAATTCCCCGGGTTGGCATTTGTGGCAGCGATTAATTCCAGGATGGACTGGTCTTGATTATTTTCTGATGATGCAGTCTCTATTGGAAGAGAATGGGCAGCTTCTGGTTCCTGGTGAGTTTGTTCCTCCTGAAGCTCGGGCGTGATATCGATTATGCCAGCAATTAGAGATGGATCTCCTGAAACCGTTTCAACATCAATTTGCCCTGTTCCGTTTTCAGTGAACGATTCTTCTCCCTTGCTTTCGATAATATTGTTTATAGGTGTATCGCTGGGCAATATGGTGGGTTGTGTGTCCGAGAGCTGTTCATCTGCTGAGTATTCTGAGTGTTCCACATTATTGGTAAACGGATTCTCTGCTGATGGTAGGTTTTGGGAAGGATCAATTGCAGTGGATACGTCTGTATGTCCTGAATCAATTAACCAGGCAGGGATGTCGCCATTGGCGGAAGGAGATATATCCGGGCTTATATTCTTTTCATCCCGTTCAATTACCAGATCACCAGGGGAGGAGGTATCGATAATAAATGGCAAAGATGGGGTTGGTGGTAATACAACGTCTTCAGGGGTCCATTCGAATTCGTCTGGTGCAATAGCCGGTGTGGTCGCAGAAGAAGGAGCGTTTCCTTCAAAATTAATCAGTTTTAACCACTCAGGAAGCTCCACCTCATCCTCGTCCTGCGATGCGGTAGATAAAACAGGAATAGCTTCAGTCAAAAATTCACCGATTACGTGATCTTCAATAAGGGGAAGCTCACCCCTCTCAATATCGTTTGTTAAAGATTGGATAATGGTTTCCTCAGTAGTAGAAGAAGGAGTTGGTTCAGTAGGAGTATCTGTTTTACTGGCTCCTTCATCCTCTATACCGGTGGCTGCATGCCAAGGTAACCAATCTGGTACGGGGGGGACATTTGCAGGTGTTCCTGTAGGAATTTCAGGAGCATCAGTAGCCATCTGTGGCTCACCGGAATCAGCAACTGATGCATCCGAAACAGCGGCCTCCACAGGTATTGATTCTGTATCAGCAGATTCAGGTCGCCAGCTATCATCAACCTGTTTTGATGGAGAGGTGAATTCTTCAACAGGGGGATTCTCGTCAGCGGCAAGCACTTTCAGCCAATCCGGAACAATTTCAGATGCAGCGGTTGCTTCTGCAACAATCCTATCCATTCTTATCTCTGTCTCATCAAACATGGGTGGAATATGAGCAGAAGGGGTTCCTTGTTCAACCTCAGTATCTAGGGGGACTTGCTCTTCTAATGGGAAATCATTGCGTGCCATGTGAGTAACAAATTCATCTGGAATTAAATCAGAGAACGCTGGAATCTTGCCTTCAATTAAACTTATATCAGGCTCTGCGCTGGTTTCGATAGACGCTACTTCAGATGCTACCTCGTCCCCTGCAGGCGCTGATCCTAAATCTTCCGTGGTATATGTTTCTTCGTGTTTTGCAATTCCATAATCATCCACTGGCACCTTCTCTGATGGACAATTATCTTCATCCAGCCAATCGGGTACTTCAAACGAAAGATCGGCTTCCCCTGTTACAGGTTCATTCGATGGCAGTGAGGGTTGGGTATCTTCGAGAAGCGGAGGCATATCTTCAAGATCAGAAAATTCTTCAGCTAGAGTTGCCAATTCTTCAACAATAGGAGTTTCCGGCTCCTCTGGTAGATTTGGAACCTCTTCTTCAAGAATGGCTAGATCTTCTGGAATTAGGGCAACCTCTGGCGTGGTCTCAGCGAGCTTTTCTATTGCAATCAAATCATCTGGAACTTGCTGTAGCGTTGGATATTGCTCATTAACAAATCTTTCATACGGATCTAATTCCAGCAAACGTTGATAGCAGATATCTTTATCGCCATTTCCATCATCGCCATATGATTTATAGAGAACATGATTGGCTGCCCAGCAATACGGGTATTTTTCAAGCAGCCTTTTACATAAAGAAATGGCTTCGTTGGAAAGATTTAGTTTCTCATACATTTCTACCAGAAGTACCTCAAGATCCAATCTATCAGGCGTTTCAGAAAGGATGGATTTAATTTCAGCGGCAACCTGCTGGTATTGATTACCGCGCGCGTACATACGACATAAAGCTCCACGCGTCAGGCGTAGTTTTTCCGATTTCACACCATCGCGCTTTCCATACAGGATCTTCAATTCCTCCTGGATGGCAAGGTTTGATGGTTGGGTTTCAAAAGCCCGTTCCATATGCCAGATAGCGCCGGAAAGGTTCCCCTCGTCCTCGCGAATAAAGCTCATTCCAGCATGAGTCAAGAAATCATCCGGCAATACTGCCAATATGCGCTGAAATACATCAAGGGCTTCTTTGCTATATCCGCTCTCAAGATAGGCTTTACCCAGCAGGCGGTAAGTATCGACGTATTTTGGGTAGCTCAGTAAAATATGCTTGCAGTGAGATACAGCTTCCTCCGTTAAGCCTTGATCAATTAAGGTACTGATCTCACGGTTATACTCTCTTAATATTATTGTTGCCATCACAGGGAACCTCCCTATTAAGTATGCACCATCCAATATCGTTATGCAAGTATCATACCCAGGAGGGAAATAATAAAAGTGGAAGGCTGTTGGCCTCCCACATGATTGAAATTATTCACCCAGATAATCCCGTAGTTTCCTACGTACGGAGGGGTGGCGCAGCCGGCTGAGCGCCTGGGCTTCTATTTGCCGTACGCGTTCACGGGTGACGCCCATCTTGCGACCAACTTCTTCCAGAGTGTAAGCCTGGCCATCCAGTAAACCGTAGCGCAGCTGGAGGATGCGCACCTCGCGTGGGGGCAGGGTGTTCAAAACAGATTCGATATGCTCGCGCAGCAAATTGTAGGTGGCCATCTCGTCTGGCGGCGGAGACTGATCGTCTTCAATGAAGTCACCCAGCACTGAATCTTCTTCATCATCCGTTGGGGTTTCCAAAGAGAGCGGCCGACGGGCAACCTGGATCATATTTTCAACCTTCTTGGGTGGAACATCCAACGCTTCTGCCAGCTCTTCCACAATGGGTTCACGACCCAGGCGTTGGGTGAGCTGATGCTGCACCCTTAGTAACTTATTGATCTGGTCGCCCATGTGAACTGGTACTCGGATGGTGCGCCCCTGGTCGGCAATGGCGCGTGTAACTGCCTGGCGGATCCACCAGGTGGCGTATGTGCTGAATTTATGTCCGCGGCGGTAGTCAAATTTCTTAGTTGCGCGAATGAGACCGATATTACCTTCCTGGATCAGGTCAAGAAATGGGACGCCCCGCCCCATATACTTTTTGGCTACTGAGATTACCAGGCGGCTATTTGCGGTGATGAGGTGTTCACGGGCTTCCCAACCATTCTCGATTTTGCCACGCAAATCCACCCGGCGGCGCTCACTCACACTACCCCGCGCAAGTTCCTCACGCGATTCTCTTCCATGTTCAATGCGTTGCGCCAGGGAAACTTCCTCAGTAGCGTTGAGCAGTGGGACCCGGCTAACCTCTTTTAGATATAGACCAATGGTATCATTGGTATCAATATTGGCCAGATCATCAATTACGATGCCGGCACGCTCTTCCTCTTCTTTGTCTTCGTCTGAGGAAAGCTCTTCTTCGCTTGGCTCCTCGATCATGGAGTGGTCTTCGAGATACGGAATGCCAGCGCTAAGCAGCGCAGCAAAAGCCTCCTCTAATTGCTCGACATCCTGTTCTGCGTCAGGGAAAAAGTGGAGGATATCGTCAATCGTCACATAAGATTTTTGGCGGCCCAACTCGATCAGCCGGGCGATCGCTGAAAACTCATCCTCGTCTTCTTCCACTGCATTAATGATTATGTCATCCATCATAAACTTCTAAATCCTCTAATTCATAATCTTTTTTGTAGCCACACTGCTTATTACCTTGTCCAACTGCATATTTAGTCAGACATGGTGAAGCACAACAGTTAACATAGAATACACTTAAATTAATCGAATTTCAATAGCACTACTTAGGTATACCACCTGCATATTCACTTTTGTGCTCAAAGTTTCAATGGCAAAATTAATTTGAGACTGAATCCAGCAATACCTTTGCCAAGAGATCCGTAATAGTCTCCACGCTGAATGACGGTAACAAAACCACTTCACCATTGGATAAGCGTGCGTAGTAACCGGAGCCGGTGGCGGCTCGATTTCCTACCATGATCTTCTCGCTTAAGCCTGAACTGTAAGTAAATTCGATCCTGACATTCGCGTTATCTCCAGTACCAATGTCTGCATCCATTAAGTTGGCTGGAAGCACGCGTAATACCTTGAGATCTTGTATTGCAGCGATCATTTCCTCAACTATTCCTGGATCTACTTCCACGCCCAGCGGTTTGACAACCCGCCAGCCACTGGATGGAATTTTTACAACAATCAGTTCATTCCCGGAGGAATAGACAGCCAATTTATCTATCTCTTCATTAGATGCAGCGAAGGCCAGATAAGTTGTAGGAGTGGGTGTAATCTTGATCAAACCGGATGTGTCACCCTTCTCCAAAAATAAAGCAAAAGCACCCAGCACAAGAAATATGGCGAGGGCAATTAGTGTTGGCTTACGCACGGATCAGCCCCTTTTTTTACGTTGAATGGATACAACGATACCGATAACAAGGATCAATACCGGGATCAATATCACAGAGACAAGCACCAACAGATTGATGACCAGGCTCTGGGGGGGCACCATCATTCGTTGGGTTGCATTCCTGGGGGTAATGCTGATCAGTTGATCGGCTTTGGCGCTCCAGTCAATAGCATTCGTGATAAATTCACCATTACCATATTGATTAAAATTAGCAGAAATTACAAATAACGAACTACTGACTACAACTACCCTGGCATTTGTAGCTGAATTTGCTCCAGCAACGGCCAGAGTAACTGGTCCAGGTGTATCAACACTTTCGTCATATTTCATTATGTTATTTTCAAGAGAAGCTGAATCTCTCTCTCCCCATGAATTTTGCGCAGACCTCATCAAAGGGGTCAATGAGATGTTAGCTGGTGGTGTCTCTGCTGCCAGCACACTGCCGGAATATGGGAAGATAGTTGCCATCTTTCTTTGACGTAGCGACGATACAATTGCACTATCAGAATATTCTTGAGCAACAATAAAATATGGATTTTGGGAATTAGGATTGATTACCATTTCATTTTGTAAACTTATGCCCCAATCAGCCTCCAGATATGCAGCCAGGGAATCTGGTTCAATGCCAAGATTTGTAGTAATCATTAGGTTTTCAAGCACAAGTAAAGAATTCCCAGAATCTACAAATTGCTTAAGTAGATTTACTTCCATCTGGGAAACTGGTTTTACCGGCCCTGCAATGACGATTACTTTTGCATCAGCAGGTATTTGCGATGTGGCTAACAGATTTAGGATATTTACCTTATAGTTTTTGTTAATTAACGCGTTATTCAATGCAGAATAAGATAATTCATCTGATCCAAATGGGTCATGCTCACCGTGACCGGTGAGGAAGTAAACGGCATACTGCGTTGGATCGATTAACTTGATAATGGATGTCATCACTTCCAGTTCAGTGCTATTTGCCACTGGTTGCATTTTCTCACCCATGGTCAAGACAATGCTGCTGTTGTTGGTAATATTATATTTCTGAACACGTATAGGGTCAGCCTCCGGGTCAATAAACTGATAATCGAACATGCCAGAGCTATTTTCTTTCATGTTCGATAGCAGGTTTTCAGCTTTTTCTGAGGAGGCTGCAGGAGTAAAGAACGCCAGCGCGGTGATTTTTTCCGGTAGGGATTTCAGCGCACTGATTGTTTCGGGTGCGAGCGTGTTACTTTGATCTTCGGTTAGATCCCACTCCACAGAATACTTATTCGCGATGAAATTCACGACAACCAAAATTCCGATCACACCGATAATCAGGAATAATGAATTATTTCCATACTTAAATTGTCGGCTGCCGAGGAATATACGCACTCTTTCTGGGTCAAGCGCAGTAAATGCTGTCAGCCCAGCCACCACAAGCACCAGTCCGATCTGCAGCGGAATATTGAATTCTCGCTGCAGGAAGTAATAGATACCTGATCCAACTGCAGCAACAGCCGCAAGATATAATCCAAATATTGAAAACTTACTCAGATCTTTATCCATTACCGCCACCTCCTCGCCTCAATGGTTGCCGTGCCCAGGAATAATGCCAGGACGGTGACACTGAGATAATACACAATGTCTTTCACAGCCACAATACCAATCAAAAAAGAATTATAAAAATGTTGGCTCAGATCAAGATAGCTCAAGATGCTTCTTCCACCGCCGCTGGCGGCGATCTGGGTGGGATAAGCAATCATCCAAAATACTAGCAATATGCCAAGGGTGGCAAAAAAAGCTGCAATCTGATTATTAAAAATGCTGGAGGTCATTACCCCAATGGCCACAAATACACCCACTAGCAGGGTCACACCCAGGTAACCGGACACCAGCAGTCCCTGATCAATTCCAGGATCGACGAAAAAATTCAGAATAATCGGGAAAACCCAGGTCAATGCAATTACAACCAGGTAGAACATAAAACTTCCCAGCCATTTACCAGTTATTAATTCCCAGTCGCGGACCGGGGCGGTTAGTAATGTCTCCAGGGTGCCTGAACGGTGTTCTTCCGCAATGGTGCGCATCGTCAGTGCGGGAGTTGAGAAGAGGAACAGGGTCACCAACGGGGCAATAATGAATTGAACCGTTGGATCGTAAGTATTTACAAAAGCAATCAGCATATTCGCAAAAAAGATAATTCCCAGGATCAGCATGAGCATGAAGGCAACCACATACGCTATGGGGCTGATAATGAAGAGGTTAAACTCGCGTTTCGCGATAGTCCATGTATTTTTCATAATATACCGTCCTTTACTCCTCTTCTACAGCATTATTAACCCGGTCTGCACTCGCCAGCATTGAATCATCATGGGTTAATTGAAGGAAGATCTCCTCAAGGCTTATGTTTGAAGCTCGCAGCTCCAGTAAATCGAAGCCGTTCTTAATGGCAGCGCGGGCAATCTCTGGCCGGGCATCCACTGATGGCGACACTTTAATCTCAAGGGTGTTATCGCCATGTTTATTGATTTCAGTAATCCCTTTTAATTTATTGATGAAAGGAATGAGGGCGTCTACACTGCCAGACACCCGGAGGAGTATATTATGAGAGCCAGAAATACGCATCTGCAATTTCTCAGGTTCATCCTCAACAACGATCCGGCCTTTATTGATGATAAGTACGCGGTTGCAGATTTGCTGTGCTTCAGAGAGAATGTGGGTGGAAAGCAGGATGGTTTTCGTTTTTCCGATATCCCTAATTAATTTCCGCACTTCGATGATTTGGCCGGGGTCAAGGCCGATGGTGGGTTCATCAAGGATCAGTACTTCGGGATTGTGTAGGATTGCCTGGGCTAAACCGACACGCTGACGCATCCCTTTGGAAAGATTTCCAATATATCCATGCGCCCGATCCTTCATATCCACCTTCAGGATGGCTTCTTCAACCTGATCATCACCATTTTTCATATGGCGTAGATCCGCCATGTATTTCAAGTAGTCAAAAACCGTCATATCGTTGTACAACGGTACCGTTTCAGGAAGGTAACCAGTCATGCGGCGGATATCAATTGAGTTCTTAATCAGGTCAAATCCGCCAATTTGCGCTGTCCCACTGGTGGGGGGCATATAACCTGCAAGGATTCGCATCGTTGTTGTCTTTCCAGCGCCATTGGGACCCAGGAAACCAAGAATTTCACCTTTATGGGCATTGAAATTGAGTCTATCTATTGCCCGACGCGGTCCATAATCTTTCGTTAATCCTGTAACTTCGATCATCGAAAACTCCTTACAAAAAAAGAATTGCCTGAAAATTCCTCAGGCAACCATGAAAAGTATCTTTTACTACAACACATGGCTAACCCGTAAGAGTTTACAACAAATAGGACACCAAAGTCAAGTACTTTTTACATACTTTTTATGTACTTTTTATGTGAATTATATTAATTTTTATTGACGGATTCAACTCAACTGCGGTAAAATCACATTTTGCTGAGCCTTTTGTAGTTCAAAATCATCTTTAATGGAGAGACTATGGATACAGGTATATTGGGTTTAGCCCGTCACGGCCTTAATGGCTTTGAACAATGGGCAATCGTCAGCGTTCTGATTACCGCCTTTATAAGTTTGATCTATGCCTGGCTGTTACGGGGAGTGGTGCTTAAAAAGGACAAAGGCACCGAAAAGATGCAGGAAGTATGGATGGCGATTAAAGAAGGTGCAAATTCCTACTTAAGTAAGCAATTAAAAACCATCCTGCCAGCGATTGTACTTCTGGGCATAGCCTTATATTTAAGTGTGGCTGTCGTTCCGCCTAGCGCTGAAGCATTAAAAGAATTCCCAAATAACACCAAGACTATCATTGCCATCGGAAGAACGATAGCATTCATAATGGGTGCCTCCTTCTCTATGATTGTTGGGCAACTGGGAATGCGCATGGCCATTGAGGCCAATGTCCGTGTAGCTGCGGCATCAAAACGTGGTTTTAATGAAGCGCTGTCTATTGCATATTATGCTGGCACAATCACCGGCATGCTCACAGACGGACTTGGGCTGCTTGGTGGAACTGTCATTTTTATTGTTTTTGGTACAGCTGCACCGGATGCCCTCCTGGGGTTTGGTTTTGGTGGAACCCTCCTGGCGCTATTCATGCGTGTAGGAGGTGGTATCTATACCAAGGCTGCTGATGTAGGCGCGGACCTGGTCGGTAAAGTTGAGAAAGACATCCCCGAGGATGATCCGCGGAATGCAGCAGTAGTCGCTGACCTTGTGGGTGATAATGTAGGTGACTGCGCTGGTATGGCTGCGGATATTTTTGAAAGCTATGAAGTCACCATTGTTTCTGCTCTGATCCTCGGCCTCTCCCTGGTGGCTTTTGATCCGTCTCATAGCTTGAAATGGATTGTTTACCCGCTTATCATCCGTGGTATCGGAGTAATCAGCTCGATCCTGGGGACATTCACCGTGCCTATCTGGGAAAAATTCCCGATCAAATTCCTTCGAGCGCATGATGCGGAAGAAGCCATGTTCCGCTCTTATGAAGTATCCAGCGTGAATACAGTGATCTTCTCCTTCATTGTGGCAATTCTATATGCAGGCGACTGGCGGCTGGCAATGCTAACCTCCATCGGTGTTGGACTTGCAGTAGCCTTTAACCCACTGACTTCTTACTTCACTTCAACCCGCAAGGCTCCCGTGAAAGAGATCGTCAAGAGTTCCAATACCGGGCCAGCCACCCTCATCCTTTCCGGTCTTTCAGTGGGGATGGAATCAAGCGTTTGGGCACTGGTTGTGATCGCTATAAGTTTCATCTTCTCTTTCTTGCTATACCAGGCAGAAGGTACCATCTATATTTTATATGCTGTAGCCATGGTGGGTATCGGTATGCTCAGCCATACAGGCAACAATGTGGCTATGGACTCTTATGGTCCGATATCCGATAATGCCAATGGCATTGGAGAGATGGCCTGGCAAGGCATGGATGATGAAAACACACGCAAAGCCCGCCAGATCATGGCTGATCTGGATGCGGTTGGGAATACGACCAAGGCCATCACTAAAGGTATTGCAATAGCCTCCGCAGTCATCGCGGCTGTCAGTCTTTTTGCTTCATTTATCACCGATATTGGACGGGTCCAGGCTCAATTGGGGATTCCTTTAGCAGAGCGCCTTTCAGGTATTAATGTTGCTGATACCCGCGTGTTTGTTGGCTTCTTGCTGGGTGGTGCGCTTCCCTGGCTGTTCAGCTCCCTCTCCATCCGTGCTGTCTCCAGAGCGGCTGCTGAGATCGTCGAAGAAGTGCGCAAGCAGTTCAGGATCCCCGGCATAATGGAAGGGACTGTGAAACCAGATTACGCCCAGGTTGTGGGAATTTCTACCCGATCTGCACAGAAAGAACTTGTACCTCTAGCTGCAATTTCAGTTGTAACGCCACTCTTAGTAGGGATGATCCTAAAAGTAGAAGCCCTTGGAGGCTTTCTTGCGGGTGTCATCCTGAGTGGTCAATTGTTGGCAGTCTTTATGTCCAATGCAGGCGGCGCCTGGGACAATGCTAAGAAATCCATTGAAGATGAACCACGCGACCTGGTTGCCAACACAGGTAAAGGTTCCGAACGTCACAAAGCAGGCGTTGTAGGCGACACAGTTGGTGATCCATTGAAGGATACCGCTGGACCAGCTCTTAACCCGATGATCAAGGTGGTAAACCTGGTTTCGCTTTTGGCTGCACCGGTGATTGTTAAGTATCAGAACCCGAGCGTGGGATTCTGGATCGTGGCTGTCGGGCTTTTTTCTGTCTTGTTTTGGGCTATTGTGACTAGTAAGAAGGAAGTAGCTGTAGTCGAGTAATTAGGTATT
This sequence comes from Anaerolinea sp., assembly GCA_013824865.1. GTDB lineage: Bacteria > Chloroflexota > Anaerolineae > Anaerolineales > Anaerolineaceae > PNON01. Next base: position 39,745 of record PNON01000014.1, read on the forward strand.
TAGATTATGGGCTTGCCGAAGTATGGCAAGCCCTTTTTTTTATGTAATAATATAGGGAAGAACTCAGCCATATGGTGGATTATTAATATTAATGTCAAAAAATAAACTGTTTACATCAGGAATACCACCCCAAGTAATCCCCACAGCATTTTTCATTGCTGTACTTTTGGGATGCATCGAATTGGGACCCAGGATGATGAACATGGATGGCGACCTTGGGCGGCACCTGACAGTGGGTAATTACATCCTTGAGAGTGGAATTATCCCGGTAAGAGACGTTTTTTCACACACGCTTGCAGGTAAGCCTTTTACTCCGCATGAATGGCTGTCCGAGGTGATGTTTTCATTGGCATACCAATTGTTGAGCCTTTCGGGGGTGGTATTGCTCTCAGCTGCCATCCTGGCCTTCACCTGGTACATCATCGCTAAGCGGGTGGCTGAGAGAAGTGGATCTTTTTCAATTTCATTTACCCTGATTATTATCGGGATTGCCGCATCAAGCATGCACTGGTTGACAAGGCCGCACCTGTTCACTTATTTATTCCTGGCAATTTGGATCGGGATAACGCAAGGTAGTTTGCGTTGGAAGACAAAGTTTGTCCTTCTTGCTGGTATCATGATTCTATGGGTAAATAGTCACGGCGCATTTATTGCCGGTGTAATTTATCTGGGGTTGAAATTTATTGCTGGTCTCTTAGGAGCAGCCATACAAAAAAGAGTTACAGATAATAAAGCTGATCTTAAACATCAAGCGATTATTCTTGCGGGAGTATTGGGGATGACACTATTAAATCCCGTCGGAAAAGGAATATATGGAACAGTAACCGGGTTTTTAAGCAGCCGCTACCTGGTTATGTCTACGTTGGAATATCAACCTCCAAATTTGTTTACAATACCATTTATTCCTTTCCTTCTCTACCTGATAATTGCTTTCATAGCGTTCATATTCATCTGGAAAAAAGTTATCGTGGAAGATATCATACAGGTTATGATGTGGATTGTTTTTGGATTAGTCAGCGCGCGCAACATTCCACTGGCAGTCATTGTTGGTTTGCCGATTATCAGTAAATGGGCTTGGTTGGTTATTGAGAAAATACGTGGAATGCGTGTAGACAATCTAATAATAAGTGGTGATTCACCATCCAAGAATAGACAAATACAGGCTTTGGTATTACCGATCATGTCGATTCTCATAGCCGGGGGGTTTTTATTACTATCGCCAGTTGAACGTACGAGAAACACATTCCAGCAGACAGTGTTCCCTGTGAACGCTGTAGATTACCTGTCAGAAAATCCCATTCGGGGAAATGTGTTTAATGAATTTGCTTGGGGGGGATATTTATTATTCCGTTTGTGGCCTGAACAAAAAGTATTTATTGACGGTCAGACTGATTTTTATGGCGAGAATTTAACCCGTGAATACAGCCAGGTAATCAATGGGATGGATGGTTACCAGGGAATATTGAATAAATATTTGGTAAATTGGGTGATTATTAATAAACGATCACCGTTGACACAAAAGCTGGCGGAAAACTCAGAAAATTGGCAGCTGTCTTACGAGGATGAACTTAGTATCGTTTTTACCAGGAAAGCTGGCGATCAATAAAGCCAGGGTTTATCATCTTCCCAAACTGGAAGTATTTGATTTGTTTCAGCTACTCTATCAAGGTTAATTGGAATTGTAACAAGACCTTCCTGCTCAGAAAGCTCACAGAGCACCTTTCCCCATGGATCAATCACAGTAGAGTATCCACCAAACTCTGTCTTAAAAGTCTTGCCACAGCAATTCACAGCAGCAATAAAAACCTGATTTTCGATTGCCCGGGCTCGCAAGAGAATCTTCCAGTGATCAATGCGCTCCGTGGGCCATTCAGCAGATATTATGATCAGTTTGCTCCCTTTTCGCGCCAGTTTGCGTATTACTTCTGGAAACCGCAAATCGTAACAAATCACTGCTCCAAAGAGACCATAGCTGCTTTCGAATGCGCTAATGCTTGTCCCAGCAGTAAAGAAACTATCTTCGCCAAGTCTGTTGAATAAGTGTAATTTTTGGTAGGTATGTCTAACTTTGCCCGTGGCGTCAATATAAACAAAAGTATTATAAAATCGATCTTCCACTTCCTCCACAAAAGACCCGGCAATTGCAATGGATGCCTGCTTCGCAATAGCGCAAAGGGTGGATGAGACCGATGGGAAGAACCATCGCGTCATGGTTGGGAACTGACTATAGTTATAGCCATGCAGGCAGAGTTCCGGTAAAATCAACAAGTTACTTTCCTGTTGGGAAGAAACACTCGCTGCATCACGGATTAATTGTAGATTAGCTTCAGGGTCATGAGGATTAATATTATACTGATACAAAGATAATCTGAAATCTGTCATGTCTGGTTCCAATCAAAGGAAGAGTCATTGAAAGTTTACTGTAGAATCATTATTTAAGGGTCATTAATGGAAAAAAATCGAACCATTCTTATTAATCTGATTCTTTTTGTCATTGTGCTTATGCTTATAATTGCAGGACTTACCTGGGCAAATTATAGTTTTGCAATAGCCAATACTGGAAGTAATGATTTCCTTCCCAGGTGGAATGGTGCACACGAATGGTTGTTGAATGGCAATAATCCATATGCCAGGGCAACCAGCCTGGTGGCTGAAAAAATGGTCTATGGACGCCATGCCAGGCTGCTCCATGGTGAAGATCAAATGAATTTTTCATACCCGATCTATGCCATGGTAATTTATGCGCCTTTTGGACTATTGGACTATCCCTTGGCGAGAGCGTTTTGGATGACCGCTTTGGAAATCTCCATATTCCTGCTGGTGCTCTTGGGTTTGCGCTTGGTGGAATGGAAACTCCGCTGGAAAAGCCTTGCTTGGGTTATTATTTTTGGCATGACCTGGTATTTTTCTTTACGGGCAATAATGGAAGGATCATTTACAGCCGTCAGTGTTTTATTGATCATAGGAACACTTTTATGCATAAAAACAAAACACGACCTTCTGGCAGGAACGTTGATGGCGTTTGCAACGATCAAACCGCAACTGTCGTATCTCCTGATCCTTTTCATAATTTTGTGGTCAATACGTTCTAACAGGCACAAGATATGGCTATCGTTTATTCTGACGCTGATAATTATGATCGGAATGGGGTTAATTATGTTACCTGGTTGGCCTATAAGCTGGCTAAAGCAATTGATGAAAATTCCTGGTATTTACGAATGGAAGGGAACAGCAGTGTTGACCCTGGCAAAGGCAATGCCAGGAATTCAACAACAAACTGCTACTATAATCAGTATAATATTATATTCCTACCTGGTATTTGAATGGTTCCGCGCGAAGGGAAATGATTTTAATGCGTTTCTCTGGACAGCCTTTGTGACGTTGATAATAACGAATTTAGTAGCTGCGATGACTGAATCGCAGCATCAAGTTGTTCTAATGCCCGCCATTTTCCTTGTTAGTAAAGTTTTAGTAGATCGTTTAGGATTATTGGGCAGATGGTCTGCATTACTGTTAATCAGTACCATTTTTACGGGTACCTGGACACTGTTTCTACTGACGCGTCATGGCAACCAGGAAAGCCACATAATGTTAATACCTCTTCCAGTAATATTATTAATTGGATGTTGGTGGATTCGTTGGTGGGTGGTAAAACCTCCTACCCGCTTTCAGGAATTGGGATAGTGCAGGTTTAACAGACAAAAATCTTTTCCCGTTAGTTTGACGTGGATAATAAAGGCACAAAATAAAATCACCAAAATCGTAAGTTTACATTCTGTTTGGGTATAATAGAAGTAATAAATGAAATAATCCTTGTACGGTTTAGTTAATGGATCAATAAACCAAAGGGGAAGGTGACCTCGTGTAAGAAAATAAACCACCACCCTTTTTGTAACGATAGCTATTATGAATTGCAGGAGTGACTATGACAAAGACATTAGGTATTCTAACCGGCGGTGGAGATGTGCCTGGATTAAACCCAGCAATGAAGTCGGTGGTATTAAACGCATTGGACTCAGGGTATAAAGTGTTGGGTATACGCCGGGGATGGGCTGGACTTCTACATTACAATTTGGACGAACCATCCACCCATGATTATTACATCTACCAACTAGATCGCGATGATGTGCGAACGATTGATCGTACGGGCGGAACCTTCCTGCATACCAGCCGCACAAACCCCCAGAAGGTGAAACCAGAGAAGATCCCCGATTTCCTGAAGAACTCCAGCATGGGTAAAAGAGTTAACCCGGATGGGTTAATGGATTATACCGATCATGTTCTTAAAGTCATCAGTGCACTGGGAATTGATAATCTCATCACCATTGGTGGCGATGATACCTTGAGTTACTCTGTTCGGCTTCATAAAGAAGGAATTCCGGTAGTCGCTATCCCAAAAACCATGGATAATGATGTGTTTGGCACGGATTACTGCATTGGTTTTTCAACGGCAGTCACTAGGTCGGTCGAATTTATCACCAATATGCGCACATCGGTTGGTTCCCATGAACGCATCGGAGTGGTGGAATTGTTTGGACGTAATTCCGGTGAAACCAGTTTGATCAGCGCTTATCTTAGCTATGTAGATCGGGCAATTATCACCGAGGTGCCTTGCGATATAGACAAACTGTGCAGCTTTTTATTGGAGGATAAACGGAATAATCCATCCAATTATGCGATTATGACCATATCAGAGGGAGCCATCATCGAAGGTCTCGATGTAATCGAAACTGGAGAGGCGGATGCCTATGGTCACAAGAAACTTGGCGGAGTAGGGGAGATTGTTTCGGACGAAATTAAAAAACGCACCGGCCAGGATATCATGTACCAAATGCTGGCTTATCTGATGCGGTCCGGAGCGCCCGATTCACTGGATCGCATGGTTGCCATGTCATACGGCAATCTTGCGATGCAGCTCATCCGTCGCAATGAAACCGGAAAGATGGTTGCATTGCATGGCGGAAAATATACCACCGTACCTATTGACATGATACTTACCGGGACTAAACGGGTGGATGTTCCCAGTTTCTACGATGTGGAACAATACAAACCCAGAGTGAAGGATTTTATGGGCGTGCCCATGTTCCTGAGTTAAGCTCTTGATCTTGAAAGTACGATCCGGAAGCGATTATCAATGTGCAGAAGATTTGTCTGACGTATTTTGCATGTCAATAAAGGTATATGTATAGAACACGGTACACGGTAATTCCCAGAACTCTCATTTTTGTATTTCACGGTCAAGAACTGCTCTTGATCCGTAAATCATCCTGGGGTGGCAGATATAATGCGCTGGGAGGTCATATTGAGCCTGGTGAAGATATACTCACTTCTGCACAACGGGAATTAAAAGAAGAAACAGGTATATTGCCTGCAAAAATCAACTTTTGTGGAAATATTATGATCGATAATGGGAATAAACTGGGTATTTCCATTTTTCTTTTTAAAGCATTTTCAAAGACAAAGGATTTTCAGAATTCCGATGAAGGAGAGCTGCTATGGGTTGGAGTGAATCAACTCTGGCAGATAGATACCTTTTCTGACCTGCCTGCTCTGACGGATAAATTGCTTGGTTGGCGGCCACGTGATGAACCCATCTTAATCCATTATGATAAAGAGGTAACATACGATTGACTCTATTTACCCCTTGTCCGCTTGTAGAAACAAAGTAAAGTATTCCCGTATTTTCGCTCTTTGATGAGTGAGAGGTTCTGTAATTCCAATGTTGCATACTCTTTGGGGTGTATCTGAACGATAGCCCAGCCATCTTCGACAAGGTGATCATACTTTTCATCCAATAATAACATCGCCCGCTTCCAAAGTTCTTTATATTGCGGTGGGGCAATGTAGATATAATCGAATGCTTTAAGGGGTTCCTGGCGCAGAAGCGAAAATGCGTCGCCAAATACTATTTTGGTCTCAGATTCAAAACCGGTGTGGGCGATATTCTGTTTTAGCGTATTAATAGCATGCCGGTTGTTATCGCTAAACAGGACAAACCGGGCACCCCTACTGAGCGCCTCCAACCCTACACTCCCTGTACCGCCAAAGAGATCCCATACATCCGAACCTTCAATATCAAAGCTGAGGATATTGAAAAGCGACTCTTTAACCATATCTGTAATTGGGCGAGTGGAATCACCCGGCACATCTTTCAACCGGAACCCCTTCACTTTTCCGCCAATAATCCGTAAACCAGGCATATTCCTAACCGGTTCCCAGGAGACATGTGTAATACTCAACTGTCATGGTTTTTTATTATTCCACATCTGCATAAGTCCAAAAGCGGTTAGCAAAGAAATTCCAGAACATTACAACCACAATAGCAACTGCCAGCGATATATTGTGCCCAATAAAAACAGGGGTGAAGGGAAGGACGATTCCAGTATTTGATAGGTATTTGATGAGCGTACGCTCAAGGAAAGCAAAAAGCGGTGTGCGGATGACAAGACCAATGAAGCTGATAACCAAAAATTGTACTAATTGATGTGCGACGTGCTTACTGCGTGAGTCAGGGTAGGTCAAGTATCGGTTCCAGACGAAATTGCTGCAAACTGCTGCAATAAAAGATACAATACTGGCAAAGACCGCGCTCAGATCCGTCAGATGAGTCAGAAGATTGAAAACGCTGAAATCTATTACAGCGCCAACAGCGCCTACCAGGGCAAATCTAAAAAACCTGGACTGTTCTTTTCCAAAGCTGGGCAGTTTCATTTATTAATCATGCTCTTAAAATAGGGGATGGTTTTATTTAACCCACTTTCCAACGAAGTCTGAGGTTCCCAGGATAAAATGGATTTTGCGCGCGTGATGTCCGGTTGTCTGCGTTGGGGGTCATCTCCAAGGCGGTTGGCAGCTAAATATATTACGCCGGCTTTATTCCCGGTCATTTGATTGATGATATTCGCAAAGTCTTTAATGGATGTTTCGTGTGGGTTGCCAATATTTACCGGTAAATGTTCATCAGAAAGGAGCAGCCGGTAAATTCCGTCCACAAGATCATCCACATAACAGAAGCTGCGTGTTTGCTCCCCATCACCATAGATGGTTAATGGCTCTCCCTTGATTGCCTGAAGAATGAAATTTGGCACTACCCGACCGTCATCCAGGCGCATTCGCGGACCATAGGTGTTGAAAATACGCACGATGCGGGTATCCAGGTTATGATAGCGATGATA
>PNON01000015.1 GCA_013824865.1 Anaerolinea sp.
AATGGTATGCCATATTCATGACATAAGCCACCAATTTCAGTTACTGGATTAATGGTGCCTATTTCATTGTTTCCATAGATCACTGAAACAATCGCAACATTACTATCAAGCATTGTAGAAAAAGTTGAAATATCGACTTTCCCGGCTTTATCAACAGGTATATATTCAATTTGAAACCCATACTTAGCTTGGAGCTGCTTGGCTGTGTTAAGGATCGCATCATGTTCTACAGGAGTGATCAGTATACGATTTGCTCCCGCGGAAGATTTTCGTGAAAATGCAGCACCCCGTAATGCCATGTTGTCTGCTTCGGTTCCACCCGAAGTGAAAACCACTTCATTGTGAGAGCAGTTGATTAGGCTTGCAATTAATTCCCGTGCATGCTCAACAGCCCCTTCTGCTTTCTGTCCATATTGGTGCGTGGATGATGGATTACCAAACGTGTCTTTAAAGTATGGGAGCATAGCTTCCATAACTTCTGGATCTACCGGGGTCGTTGCTGCATAGTCAAAATATAAGCTATTCATGATCTGATTATACTTTACGAATTATTTGTTCCCATGTTTTCATTGTTATAATTGTCATTAATAAATATTATTAGGAGGTATTATGGCAGCGAAGATCATTTTTGGTACCGATGGCTGGCGCGGTGTAATTGCTGATGATTATACTTTTGCAAGTGTAAAAAGGTGCACGCAAGGTTATGCATCCTATCTAATTAACCGCGGGAAGCAGGGCGCTGCATTGGTTGTCGGCTATGACAAGCGGTTCCACTCTGAAAATTTTGCCCGGGCAGTTGCTGGCGTTTTATATGGTAACGGTTTCAAAGTCTTCCTCACGGATGACGCAACCCCAACTCCGGTAATCTCCTTTTCGGCTGTAAATCTAAAAACTGCCGGGGCGGTAAATATTACTGCCTCCCATAACCCACCCACGGATAATGGCTTTAAAGTCCGGAACGAATTTGGCGGCGCCATTGATCCTGCGGGGTTGTTAGAAATCGAAAAGAATATCCCAGATGAGCTATCAGCTGTTAAAGAGCTTCCCGTTGCGGAAGGATTAAGCAATGGTTGGATACAGATATTTGATCCAATTCCAGCTTATATCGACCACCTTAAGAAATTAATTGACCTTGAGCCAATCAAGAAAGCAGGGTTAAAAGTCACCGTGGATTGCATGTGGGGAAACGGCGCCGGTTGGTTTACCCGCTTGCTTCAAGGCGGTACCACCCAGGTATATGAGATCCACAATTATCGTAATCCTATTTTTCCTGAAATGAAGCGTCCGGAACCCATCCCCCCGAATATTAATGTGGGCTTGCAAACCACAATAGATACCCGCTCGGATGTTCTTTTGATCACAGATGGTGATGCAGACAGGGTGGGCATAGGTGACGAAAATGGTGTTTTTATTAATCAACTTCAGGTGTATGGTCTCCTGGCATTCTACCTTCTAGAATTTCGTCAGATGCGAGGTCCTATCGTTAAGACTCTCTCAACCACCAGTATGCTGGATAAGCTGGGTGAGCTCTATCATGTTCCAGTCTACGAAACTGGTGTCGGTTTTAAATATGTTGCGCCAAAGATGCTGGAGACAGATGCAATGATTGGCGGTGAGGAATCGGGTGGTTATGCCTTCAGGGGAAATGTCCCGGAACGAGATGGTATCCTTGCCGGGTTGTACTTCCTGGATATGATGGTTCGCACCGGGAAAAAACCCTCCCAATTGCTCGCGATGCTGTTTGACAAGGTTGGGCCTCACTACTACGACCGCATAGACACCAGCTTCAAGGGGGACAAGGCCACTAAAATTGCCCGGATACTTGAGGCTAATCCCGAGAAGCTAGGCGGGCTAAAAGTTACCGGTTTAAATACAACGGATGGATATAAATTCAGCATGGAAGACGGCGGCTGGATGCTCATCCGCTTTTCTGGCACCGAACCAATTATCCGGGTGTATTGCGAAACCACCTGTAAGGAATGTGTTCAGGATATTCTAAAAGATGGTTTGAAAATCGCGGGTATTAGCTGACGCTGTGTTGATAGATACGCATTGCCACCTCGATCTGGTCCAATCTGTTACCAGACTAGATGATGTATTATTGCGGGCATCAGATAATGGAGTGCATATCATTATCAACCCATCCATCAATCTAGATTCCTGTACTGAGGTATTACAGATAACCGAAAAATACTCATTTGTTTATGCAACCATTGGGATTCATCCAAATGAGGTTGGAAAAGTTATGCTGCAGGATGTTATACCTGCTTTAGAGTCCAAATTGGAATCTGGTAAAGTAGTTGGTATAGGTGAAATTGGCTTGGATTATTATCATCAAGACACTGAGCCAGCTCTCCAGCGTCAATGCTTTGATTTACAACTTGAATTAGCCATCACTCATCGCTTGCCAGTTGTTGTTCACTCAAGAAATGCTATGCAAGATGTACTAACCCATATTAGAAACCATTACTCCCCGATCAAGGCAGAATCTTTAGCAGGATATAACGGTGTCCTGCATGCATTTGAAGGGAGCATGGAAGAATCATTGGAAGCGATTCATTATGGATTCCTGATTGGGTTTGGTGGACCATTGACGTATAATAACGCATTACTCAAACAATCCATTGCCCGTCACTTGCCATTGGATTCCATGGTCTTGGAAACAGATGCACCCTTTCTTTCACCTGTGCCAATGCGTGGTCAGCCAAATGAGCCTGCAAATATTAGAATAATAGCCCAAAAAATAGCAATTATTAGAGAATGTGATATAAAACAGGTGGAAACACAAACAACGATTAATGCAAGTAAACTCTTTCATTTTGGAGATGCAATTGTCAGTGCCTGATTTTTATTCACAGATCCAACCCCAACTCACTAGAGTGGAAGAAAAAATGCGTATTCAGGCTGAGAATTATCATCCTGACCTAAAAAACGCTCTCGAGATTATTTTATCTTCAGGTGGAAAACGTATTCGGGCTACACTTACTCTCTTGTGTGGAAAAATGCTAGGAGCAGCAGCAGAACAAAGTGTTACTCTTGCTTCTGCCATCGAATTGCTTCATACAGCCACCCTGGTGCACGATGACCTGATTGATGGCTCCCTGCTGCGTCGAGGAATGCCAACGCTGAATTCACAGTGGTCTCCAGGAGCAACTGTTCTGACAGGCGATTTCTTGTTTGCCCGGGCTGCCAAACTGGCAGCGGAGACCAACAATGTGGACGTCATGCGCATCTTCGCTGAAACCCTTGGAATCATCGTTAATGGAGAGATTGCTCAGCTTTTTTCAAAACGGTATCTGGTAGATCGAGATAATTATTTCTCCCGCATCTACGCAAAAACAGCTTCGCTATTCGAAACAGCTTGCAAATCCGCGGCTATCCTGAGTAATGCCTCTCTCGAGATACAGGAAAACCTGGGTAGCTATGGTTATAATATCGGACTTGCTTTCCAAATCGTGGATGACATTCTTGATTTCAATGGAGAACAGATCACTCTCGGGAAGCCGGTGGGAAGTGACCTGCGTCAGGGTTTACTAACGCTTCCGGTGTTAATCTTTCTTGATCGGTATCCTGAAGATTCTAATGTTCGATCGCTTATGTCACATGGTATTCTGGATGATCTCAGCCAGCCTAGCCAGTTTATTCATGATATCAGCAGGAGTGAAGTACTCGACATGGCTCATCAGGAAGCGGAGAAATTTGTCGACATGGCGATCAGTTCGTTAAGTGATTTTATAGAAAGCAAAGAGAAATCCGCCCTGGTTGAACTTGCTAAATATATTACTGCCAGAAACTATTAACCCAAAATAAACAATTCAAAAAATAAAGACCCCGTTAGGGGTCTTATTGTTTATTGATTACAGTGTTGGGGTTTCAGGGCAGCGGAAGTTTTCATTGGCCTTGCGGACTTCGTCTGTCACATTGAAGTTCAGGTCACTACCGATCATCTGCTTGGCAAAAGCTTTCACAGATGAATCCCAGTATTTCTTGGTAACGTAGAAAATACGCGCGCCACCCAGTTCGTGCTGGTATTCAGGCCATGGATAAGAAGGTTGAGCCATTTCGAGACCAGCCATGCGCCAGCCATTATAACTTTCGAATGTGGACCACCATTCCTTGGCACCTGCAATTTCCAATGCGTAATAAGTTTTGGCATAGTACATAGCCCAACCAATGCGTCCCCGACGGGCAAAAGTCATCGTGTGGAGGCTGATTGCGATATCCTCATTCTTAAAACGACCATTCGCAAATCCAGCCAGCTCACCGTCTATCAATCCAACCAGGGTGAAGGGATCTTTCAGTCTTTTTCGATATTCACCCAGAATTTCAGCATACACACGAGCTCCGACGATATCATAGAAGTCTTTTTCTACTTCCATGACTTTTTTCATAAAAGCAAGCATTGGCTGAACATCTTCCGTTTTTGCCTGGCGAATGTAGAGCATTTTTTCGCTGCCATCGCGCTGACGCAGGGGAATCATTGCCTCTGGCCAGGGTTTCAAGTCCATCGGGGGAGCCTGGAGCAGGGGTTCAATTTCACGTACATCAATGGTTAATTGCTCTTCAGATACCTTCTCAGGCGGTTCTAGTCTCATTTTCTTCTCCTTAAAGAATACGCGCAATATATAAATATTATTATAGATGATTTTATAAATGCCGATTACTATTGTCAAGGTAATCAAATTCTATCTATGTCAATTATATGTCACCTTTTTTATGAGTATAAAAGTATGACAATTGTCAGAATATTAGTGATATACGCCATACGTTATTTATTGACTCGAATTTTTCTAGATGCTATACTTTTTTTGTAAGACTAACGTACTATCCGAATTTTTCTTCGGAAGGCACATATTCTAACATCTTGCTAGTTAACGCGGCTATTTCCTTAGGAAATCCACTAACTTTGAAACTAACCTTTACCAACCACCGCTCGTCAATTTATTATCACCAGCTGAAATCACCAGGCTGTCGAGAGCTGCATCCTATCGGCCGGTTGGTTTTAATTAACCCTATCTCATCCAATTGGAGGAAGTAATGTCGGTAATCAAATCACAAGTACGTACAGGCGTTTATTATGACTCTGCATTCTTAATGCAGTTACAGCGAACATTATCAGACATTGACGGTGTGGAAGATACTGGTGTCATAATGGGTACAGAAGCTAATAAAGAATTGCTGGCTCACATTAACCTGGTATCTCCTGAATTAACTGCTGCGAAACCAGATGACCTTGTAATTGTAGTTCGGGCTGAAACAGAAAAAGACGCCGATTTTGCCATTGCTCAGGTTGACGATTTGCTGAAAAAGAAAAAAACAGCCAGTGAGTCAGTTTTCCGCCCTAAGAGCATTGAATCTGCTATTGAAAATCTACCGGATTCCAGTTGGGTGCTTGTCTCTGTCGCCGGTCGTTACGCGGATATCGTGGCTCATGATGCTCTGGATCAGGGTAAGCATGTATTCCTTTTCTCAGACAATGTCTCTGTGGAAGCAGAAATAGAATTAAAGAAGAAATCAGCTGAAAAGGGACTGCTGGTTATGGGTCCGGATTGCGGCACTGCGATTGTTCGCGGCATGGGACTGGGATTTGCCAATAAAGTACGCCTTGGTCCAATTGGTATGGTTGCTGCTGCCGGCACGGGTCTACAGCAGGTATCATCCCGCATCGCCCAGCTTGGCAGTGGCATGACCTACGGTATTGGTACTGGAGGACGTGATCTAACAGAAAAAGTTGGCGCTAAGACATTCAGTCAGGGTATTGATATTCTCAGTCGCGACGATGAGACCAAGGTAATTGTCTTGGTTTCCAAACCCCCTGCTCCCGTAGTAGCGGAAGAAGTCCTCAAGCAGGCTCGAAAAGCTGGGAAACCAGTGGTAGTCTGCTTCGTTGGCCGTACGCCTCCCGTTGACCACGAAGGCAACTTATTCTATGCAGGCAGCCTGGATGCCGCAGCAGAGATTGCCGTCGAACTGACCAAAGACCTCACTGGCAAATCAATAAAAGCATCTGCTAAAAAAGTTGACCCCAAAATAGATATTTCAAAATTTGTAAAAGGTCAGAAATATTTCCGAGGTCTCTTCTCCGGTGGTACCTTAGCTTATGAAGCACAGTACATTTTGGAAGATTACCTGCCCAAGGTGCTTGCAAACTCTCCGCTTCGTAAAGAAAACAAGCTGGCTAATTCTCTGGTCAGCCAGGAACATAGCATCGTTGATCTTGGTGAGGACGAATTCACTGTTGGTCGTTTGCATCCCATGATGGATAATGAATTGCGTATCCGCCGAATTTTAGAAGAAGCCGCCGATCCATCCGTTGCAGTCATTATGCTGGATGTTGTGATCGGATATGGCTCTCACATGGATCCAGCCGGTGAACTAGCGCCTGCTGTTGCGAAATCCTTTGAAATTGCTAAAAATGCAGGTCGCCACCTGGAGATTGTAGCTGTAGTCACCGGAACTGATGATGACCCGCAGGGATTGCGTAACCAGATCACAAAGATGGAAGCTGCCGGCACCTGGGTAAGCACCAGCAATGAAGATGTCGTTCGTTATGCAGGCGCGATCATCAAAGCCATAAATCCCAAGGATGTTCCATCCGGACACCCCTCCCCCAAACCTTCCAGCGGTGATGTTGTGGTCGCAACCCCAAAATTCACTCAAAGCGACCTCTCCATGCTCCGAAAAGACTTGCAAGCCATTAATGTTGGGTTGGAATCCTTTGCCCAAAACTTGACTGCTCAGGGTGTACCCGTTGTTCATGTCGATTGGAAACCTCCAGCCGGAGGGAATGATGTCCTAATTCGCACCCTGAGAAAGATGAAGGAACCAACACTGGCTGCCAAGATCGAGAAAGCCAATAAAGAAGCCCTTGATCTGATGATGGAAGCTCATCCAGTTATAACTGGCGTCGGTCTGGCGAAAGATCTCATCCCGGGCATGGAATCTAACCTGCTCATACATGCTGGTCCGCCCATCACTTATGATCGCATGGCTGGACCTGTAAAAGGCGCAATCTGGGGCTGTCTCATGTACGAAGGCCTGGCCAAAAATATCGACGAAGCGAAACATCTGGCTGAATCCGGTAAAATAAAATATGCCCCATGCCATCATCACGCATCAGTTGGCCCAATGGCTGGATTAATCTCTCCTTCATTCATGGTTTATGAAGTGGAGAATACAAATGGTGGAAATAAAGCATATTCTGGTTTGAATGAGGGCCGTGGTAAAGTCCTTCGCATGGGTGCCTATAGTGACGATGTCCTTGCAAAACTGCACTGGATGAACGAAGTGATGGGCCCAGTGTTGGACAAAGCCATTAAATACTTAGGCGGCGTGGACGTCCGTGCTCTGCTTGGCAAAGCTTTACACATGGGTGATGATGGCCACAACCGGCTGGATGCTTGCTCTGTCTTATACACGACCGCTCTGGCTCCTGCTATTGTTAAGGTTTGTGATGATAAAGAACAGACTGAAAAGATCATTAAATTCCTAGCAGATAATGCCCTCAGCATCTTGAACCCCGTGATGGCTGCCGCAAAGACCATGACGGATGCTGCAGCGGGCATTGATTACTCTACCATCGTTACGACTATGGCCAGGAATGGTACCGATTTTGGTATTCGTGTAAGTGGCATGGGCGACCATTGGTTTACCGGGCCTGCTGGCATGGTAAAAGCCCTCTACTTCCCCGGCTTCACTGAAAAAGATGCCAACCCGGATATCGGGGACAGCGTTATCACAGAGACAGCCGGTTTCGGTGGCTTTGCCATGGCTTCTGCACCAGCAATTGTGACCTTCATTAGCGGCACCGCCAAGGATGCTGTAGGCACCACCATGGATATGTACGAGATTACCGCAGGTGAACACAAATATTTAACCATTCCCTACCTGGATTTCCGCGGCACACCAACGGGTGTGGATATCCGCAAAGTGGTGGATAAAGGCATCGCTCCGCGTGTCAATACTGGCGTCGCCCATAAAGACCCAGGTGTTGGACAGGTAGGCGCTGGTGTAGTGAGCGCACCCATGAATATGTTTGAAGACGCGATTACCGCTTTTACGGAAAAGTACGCTGCCTGACATTCAATTTATCTTTCAATGGAGGAGTATATGAACCGAGAAAATTTCATCAAGATGCTGAATGACGCCAAGTTGTATGATCTAACCCAGGGTTGCAGTATTTTCACAACTCCCTGGCCTTTCGAAAAAGCCCTCGAAGTGCACTTCTTTAAGCGCCTGACTGGCGCATATGGCGGCGGTTCCGGTGCCAATGGCCAAATCCTGAATTGGAGCAATACCGTCGGCACGCACCTGGTGGGCGAACGCGCGTTCCATTCCGGCATGCGTGCTATTTCTGATATCCCGCTGGCTGATCTTTCAGGCGAGGGTGTGGTAGTGGATATCTCCGATGTAGTCGAAGACTATGGCTTTTATACCCCTGAAATGATCACTAATAAGGTCACCGTAAAAAAGGGTGATATCCTCATTATCAATACCGGATATCACAAATATTCCTGGGATCAGCCAGATGTATTAAATCCTGCTGCTCAGGGCGGTGTTGAAAATAAAGACTTTGGTTTCTATGTACGCCATCCTGGCCCATCCCCTGAGTTCTATCAGTGGGCACTGGATATGAAACTCAAACTCGTTGGTGTGGATTGCGGTTGCGCAGAACACCCCATGAATACTCCCATCCGCCGCTTCCATGAGTTGCATTTCAAAAAAGCAGAGGAAAAGCTCTTTGCCCAAACTGGAAAGAAATGGGATGAAGTTTTTCCGACAGATGAGTATTACACTCTCACTCATATCACCCTGCCCAAGGCGCATCTGCTGTTCGTGGAAGCCATTGTCGGCGAGATCGACAAGCTGAAGAATAAACGCGCCTGGATCTCTGTCCAACCCATCCCTTTCATGGAAGTTGAAGCTGCCTGGGCGCGCGTGTTTGCATGGACTGCTCCAGATGGCATGACTGAAGAATCCTTCCTGAAGGAAATGGATAAGGCTGAGATGTTGGACTTTTCAGTCCCCTTCAGTGTTCAGACACCCCAGTGGGCCAACTACGAGCCTCTTTCAGTGAAATATACCAAACGGGTCGGTGGTCAGCACTTTGGGATGGGACGGAACGGATCCATCTGCAATGCCTCCATCCATCTGGCCACCCACATGGATGGCGAGAAGCACTTCTATCCAAATGGACGCTCAATAGGACAGGTTCCGTTAGAAGAGTGGGTAGGTCCTGGCGTCGTGGCAGACATTTCCCAATTAGTAAGCAACTCATCAGTTTACACCCCCGAGATGATCGAAAGCGTTGTAGACATTCATGAAGGCGACATCCTGATTATTAAAACCGGTTGGTCCAAATATGGCTGGAAGAGCGAAGATTCAGATGAATTCCGCTATATGATCAAACACCCGGGTCCCTCTGCTGACTTTGCCGCGTGGGTGGAAAAGATGAAATTGAAGTGGATTGGCGTTGATTGTGTTGCTGCTGATCATCCGATGAATACCATCCAGAGACTCTGGCACCCGAAGACATTTGAAGAAGCCAATGCCAAACTGATAAAGGATTTTGGTAAGGATTGGGATGAGATGTTCCCGATAGAAGAATACTATCAGGACATGCACTATAACCTCTTCCCCAAGAAGATCGTGCACGCTGAAAACCTGGGTGGCCAACTGGGAAAGACGCCCAGTGGCCGGTACTACATTGGCTGCTATGTTCAGAAGGCCATGGAAGCTGAATCCATGTGGGGCCGCTTTGTAGCTTTCAAAGAAGGATAGAAATATGACACCGCGCAGGCTAATAACCTGCGCGGTGTAGGCATTATTGATCTCATTATTGAGGAGGATTAATGAAACCAGCCTCATTTGCGTATTTTTCCCCAAAGAGTCTTGATGAAGCTTTGGCCAATATCGCTGAAGTCGGTGATGACGGTGGCAAGATCCTAGCTGGTGGACAGAGTCTTGTCCCGGCCATGAATTTCCGAATGGCGCAGCCAACTGCCCTGGTTGACCTGAACGAGATTCAGGAACTATTTTATATCAAACCCACAGATACAGGCGGTCTCGTGATAGGCGCTATGACCAGAGATAGGACTGTTGAATTGGATTCGCTTGTAAAAAAACGCGCTCCAATTATCCCGGAATGTTTATACTGGATGGCTCACCCAACTATTCGCAACCGGGGAACATTCGGAGGCGCACTTGCTCATTCTGATCCAGCTGGTCAGTTGCCTGTGGTCGCGGTTGTAATGAACTTTAATTTCCACATCCAATCGAAAGATGCAGACCGCTGGTCTGGTGCCGATGATTTCTTCGTTTCAGTATATACCACCTGCCTTGAAGCTGATGAGATTCTGACTGGTATTGAAGTGCCAGCTATGACAAAAATGTCTGGCTACAGCTATAAACAGGTTTCGCGTCAAACTGGTGAATCCGCACTTCTGGGTGTTGCCACCCTACTATCCCTGGATGATGCTGGTATAGTAAAAGACTGCCGAATTGCCTATATGGGTGTGGCTGAAAAACCCGTTATGGCAATGGAAGCGATGGCAATGCTAAATGGTAATCAACCATCAGATGAGCTGATTACTGAAGCCATTGAAGCCACTGTTAAAGGCGAACTTGATCCTGGCGCTGACATTCATGCTTCTGTAGAATATCGTCTGCACCTTGCCAGAACTCTGGGTGCTGCCAGCGTGAAAGAAGCCGTTATCCGCGCGGCGAAGCAGGAGTAAATTTATGAGCGATCTAATGGATATCAAAGTAACCGTAAATGGCACAGTATACCAGCGCTCGGTTGAACCTCGCATGCTGCTGAGTGACTTTATCCGCTTTGAGATTGGATTGGGTGGCACACATGTGGGCTGCGAGCATGGCGTGTGTGGCACTTGCACCATACTTTTCGATGGCCAACCTCAGCGTTCCTGCATTACTTTCGCTGTTCAGGCAGATGGACATTCCATTGAAACTGTGGAAAGCCTGGGAACACCTGAAAAGATGAATCCCTTGCAGGAAGCCTTCCAGGAAAAACATGGAGCTCAGTGTGGCTTTTGCACTCCCGGCATCCTGATGACCATGAAAGCTTTTCTAAAAGAAAATCCACACCCCACGGAAGAAGAAATCCGCGAAGGCATTGATGGCAATCTGTGCCGTTGCACCGGCTACCAAAATATCATCGAATCCGTCAAGCTAGCCTCAGAAAAAATGTCTCACTCCGGCAGCAAATAGCAGAGAGGAACCCACCATGGAAAAGAAATTTCTTGGCCAACGCATTAAAAGAAATGAAGATCCGCGGATCCTGACTGGCCGGGCTAAATATATGGCTGATATTACCTACCACAATATGCTGCACGCAGCATTTTTACGCAGCGATTACCCACATGCCAAATTAAACAGCGTGGATATCAGTGCAGCGCTTGAGATTCCCGGTGTTATAGCAGTTTACACTGCTGAGGATCTTGGAGACTTGTGGCATCCCGGACCCGTTCTCGTCCCCGCACCACACTCCATTCCTGGAATTAAAGCCAATTCCCGCACGCAAATTCCCATTGTGAAAGATATCATTCATCACCAGGGAGAAGTGATCGCCATGGTTGTAGCTGAAAATCGGTACATTGCAGAAGACGCATTGGCAGTCATTATTGTGGATAGCGACCCGCTACCCGCTGTTGAAAATATTGAAGACGCGCTTAAACCTGATTCGCCGCTTGTGCACGAGGAACTGGGTACAAACCTGGCTACTTATGTTAGGCAGGAACGAGGTAATTTTGCTGAAATTAAGACTAAGGCAGATTATGTGTTGCAACAGCGTTTTGTGATGGACCGTGGAGGCGCGGGAGCCATGGAAAACCGTGGTTTTTGCGCCAACTGGGAGGAGGACAGCCAACAACTCACCATTCATTGCAATACGCAGTCACCTTCAGGGCTGCGCAACAGCATGGCAGCCTGGTTCGGCATTCCTGAACAAAGAGTCCGCGTGGTTGTTCCTTTCGTGGGCGGTGCATTTGGTCCCAAAGTAATGACCAATCAACCAGAGGAAGTCCTTTGCACATTTGCCTCCATTAAGTTGAATAGACCCATCAAATGGTTGGAAGATCGCTCTGAGAACTTCATAGGCACTACCGCGGAACGCATGCAAGTGCATGATTGTGAAATTACATTCAACAAAGATGGCAAGGTACTCGGCATTCGCGATTCGTTTCTTTATGATACCGGGGCGTTTAATCCTTACACTGCCACAATCCCCCTGAACACCCAGACACATACCACAGGCCTGTATAATATCCCTGTATTCTTGACTGAATTTACGTCCGTTTTTACAAATAAGATGATCGTTTCGCCCGTTCGTGGAGCCGGGCGCACTTATGGCGTATTCGTAATGGAGCGGATGCTCGATATGGTGGCTCGTCAGCTTGATCAAGACCCGACCTATATTCGTGAGATCAACCTTATCCCTGCTGATGCAAAATTCCCATTGGAAACCGGTATTATTGCCCAGGACTTTGCCCAATTTGTGCTGGATAGCGGGAATTATCCGGCCGTTTTGAAAAAAGCCAAAGATATGATTGGCTACGATGATTTCAAAAAGAATATCCAACCTAAGCTACGCGCAGAAGGCAAGTTTATTGGTATTGGCTTGGTCCTTTTTACTGAAAACACCGGGGTCGGACCTTACGAAGGTGCAAAAATTACTGTTGGCAACAGTGGAAAAGTTTTCGCTTCAAGCATCTATGGCACCCAGGGTCAAGGACATTTTACCGTCTTTGCCCAAATTGTTGCTGATCAAATCGGTTGCCGGGTCGAAGATGTCATTGTCGAAACTGGTGATACCGATAAGTTTGCCTGGGGTACTGGTACTTTTGCTAGCCGCGGCGCTACAGTTCTGGGTAATGCTTATCACCACACTGCCAAATTAGTCCGTGCTAAAATCCTGGCTACTGCCAGTAGATTGTTCAACGTTCCAGAGGATGAATTGGAATTGGGTGACGGTGTAGTGCGTATTGCTGATGTTCCCGAAAAGTTCATAAAAATGGGCGATCTGGCTACAAAAGCCAATCCGATGCGTGGCACCATTAAACCGGGCACTGAACCCGGGTTGGAAGCCACTGGTTTCTATGCTCCCCCCTATGGTGCCACAGCCTATGGAGCAGCTGCTGCCATCCTCGAGGTTGATCCAATCAGCTTCAATATCAAGTTCCACAAATTTGTTTTTGTGGATGACTGCGGCACAGTAATCAATCCGATGATCCTGGATGGTCAACTGCATGGCGGTATCCAAATGGGTATTGGCAATTCGTACTTCGAAAAATTGGTGTACGATGAAAATGCACAATTATTAAATGGGTCTTTGATGGATTATCTGATTCCGCGCGCCACCGACATGCCGTCCAAAATGGAGATCGGTCACCTCAACACGCCTTCACCCCTCAATCCGCTGGGGATAAAGGGTGTCGGTGAATCGGGGACCATTCCCATCCCGCCGTTATATTGTCAGGCCATTGAAGATGCGTTCAATCTGCCTGGGCTGTTCATCAGTGAGGTACCCTTAAGTCCCAGTGTGGTCTATCAGCTAGTGGAGAATGCAAAGTCAAAGAAACAAGGAGAGCTATTATGAAAATCGAAGGTGTATTTACATTCAACGGGCCACGCCCGGTGGTTTGGAGTGTCTTGCGCGATGTAAATATTCTCGCCACAGCCATACCCGGCGAAACCACACTCAAACCCATCAGCGATAATGAATACGAAGGCACGATTAAATTAAAGATTGGCCCCGTGAGCGGTTTATTCGCCGGCAAGTTGACTGTGGCTGATGAGGTTCCCCCAGAGAGTTGCACATTGATTATCGAAGGAAAAGGTGGTGCCGGGTTTGCAAAAGGTACTGGCCATATTCAATTGATAGAGCTGCCCGATAACAAGACCCAGCTCAAATACATTGGCGATCTTGGTATTGGCGGCAAATTGGCGAGCGTTGGTCAGCGCATGATTGATAGCGTTGCCAAGAGCATGATCAAGGGCGGTTTCGAAAAGTTGGAAAAGGAGGTTGCGAACCGTTTATAAAGCGTAGGTGTTTTATCAATGAGTGCTTGACAATAATTAATTTGTGTTAAAATAAATTACAAACAAAATTCTTGGAGGATTAAAGGTGTCTGATAAAGTTGAAGAAGTAAAAGTAGAAGATGAATTCGTAATTGGTGAAAAGCTTTCAAAAGATTATATTGAGAAAGTAGATTTTAAGAAATCTGCGGAAGTTAGAATGGTATTGTATGTGGTACCAGTCGCACTTATCTTCATCATAATTGCATTCATTCTTAATGCAGCCAGGTAAAAGGTTATTTATGTCTGATTAGAAACTCTAATCAGACATTTTATTTCATGGGAAGGAGGTGAGACTATCGATTAACTATCTCGCGCAAGTTCTTCGGCAAATCATGGCCGGGAACAAAATTAAGTTCTTTTATATTAAATTGCACGGAATTTCATTCTAAGGAAGGAAAACTCTAATGGCTACTGCACCAAAAGTTATGGGATATCTCCCGAACGATACACCGCCCTTTGGTAAGATGCTTCTTCTCGGTTTCCAGCATGTTCTTACCATGTTCCCCGCAACTGTTCTTTGTGCCATGCTAATGCACTTCGATGTCTCCACCGTTTTGACCATCACTGGCCTCGGTACTGTTGTCGCACTGTTGGGATCCAAATTCGCAATGGGTAAATATATCCCACTGTATTACGGTTCCAGTTTTAGCTATATTGCAGCAGTTACATCAGTGGTCGCAGTCTTGGAGCCTGGTTTAGGTTTTGCAGAAGTTGCCACTCCTGAAACCATCTCCATCGTTCAAGCCGGTTTCCTCATGACTGGTGTAATCAATGTCATCGTCGGCTTGGTCATCCGCCTTTCAGGCGGGAAAGAAGCAGTTGACAAGATCCTGCCTCCGATCGTTACCGGCTCAGTCGCTTGTGTTATCGGTATCGGTCTTGGTTATGCTGCACTGACCATGGGCTCCGGCACCTGCTGTGGTGTTATGGATGCCGCTGGTGGCCAGTTAAAGTGGTGGATTGCCGCCATGATTACCCTTTTTGCAGCGATCATGTTCTCTGTCTATCTACAGGGCAAAGGCTTTATTGGCATGCTCCCAATCCTGCTCGGTGGCATTGTTGGTTACATTGCTGCCATCCCACTGGGACTTGTACATCCAACATTTACCTCAGACCTCTTCATCCTGCCCAGGATCACTTTTCCGAATTTTGCCAGCCCATTAACCCTAACTGTATTAATTGGTGTGGGTGTTATGGCCATCGCAACCATTCCCGAATCCACTGCTCACCTGTACCAGATATCCCTGTATGTTGATCACCTGGCAGAAGAACAGGGCCGTGAAAAATTCTACCTGTCCCGCTTCATCGGCCTCAACCTGATGCTGGATGGTTTGAATGACATGGTCAATGGTATCTTTGGTTCAACCGCTGGCACCAACTATGGCGAGAACAACTCCCTGATGGTCATCACCCGCAACTACTCCGGTCCAGTACTCATCACCGCTGGCGCTATCTCCATGATCCTGGGCTTCATCGGTCCATTGAAGGATGCGGTAAATTCCATCCCAACCGCAGTGGCTGGTGGTCTCTCCATCTACCTGTTCGGTGTCATTGGAATGCAGGGTATTGCGCTCATGATCGCTGAGAAGGTCAACCTGTTCGATCCCAAGCAACTCGCCATTGGTGCTGTTGTCCTAATCGTTGGTATCGGTGGTAACATCGGCTACGGTGGCAACATCCCCTTTGGCGGTTTGCTGGCCAATATTGGCAGTGTATCAGTCTTCCCGCTGGGTCTACCTGCTATCGCCTTTGGCGCTGTCCTGGGGATCTTCTTGAACCTTATCTTCTACTGGTTCAAGCCCTCTGTTGATCGCGCTGCAGTTACCAAGTAACGAATGTCAAATCTCTAAAAAAAAAGGAGCGCAGGATTCTGCGCCCCTTTTTTTTCTGAGCAATCCTTGATAAGTCAGAGATACGATGATCCTCATCACTGGTGCATCTGGTAAAACCGGAATTGCAATTATGCGAGCATTGCGGGAAAAGAATATTCCTGTTCGCGCCTTTATCAATAAACCACAATATCAAACCGCTGTGATCTCAGCCGGCGCTTCGGAAGTCATCATTGGCAATATCACCAATAAACAGCATATTACAGAGGCACTAAATAAGATAGATGCTATTTATCATATTTGTCCAAATATGCATCCACAAGAATATCAGATTGGCAAAAATATAATTTCAGCCTGTGAGAGCGCTGGTTGCCGTTATTTTTATTATCATAGTGTTTATCACCCCCAGATACGTAAAATGCCTCACCACTGGCAAAAAATGCGTGTAGAAGCTCTCCTGTTTGAATCTAAACTTCAATTTACCGTTTTTCAGCCTACTGCCTACATGCAAAATATCGCAGCCTACTGGGCGCAAATCGAGCAAGGTAAATTCATCGTTCCTTACCCAGTGGAAACCCGCATAAGCCTGATCGATCTTGAGGATTTAGCACAAGCTGTAGCTCAAGTGCTTTCTCAAAACACCCACCAGTATGCTATCTATGAACTGGTTGGAACAGAACCAATATCTCAGATTGAAATAGCTGCTGAACTATCCTCCCAACTTGGTTACAAAGTGGCGGCTGAATCTATTCCGCATGGAACTTGGAAGCTAAGTGCTCAGAAATATGGCTTATCTGACTATGCCATTAATACTTTGCTTTCAATGTTCAATTACTATCAGAATTATGGTTTAAAAGGTAATCCATCAGTGCTTACTTATTTACTCCACCGAAAACCAACAGGACTGGTAGAATATATTAATAAACTTATTTTTTCCCTGAGGAAGCAGGAGCGATAATCCATGCTAAAAAACAAAAGTCAGCATTTTAATTTCACCCACGAAGCCATCCCGGTGTTATTCCATAATAATTCAGATAATTTTTTCAAATATCTTGAAAAGGACGGGGTAAAGTTTCTTGAGTTCTATTGGAAGCATCTCACAACCAATCTTGGCGTTGAAATTCTTTCTTCAAACAAAGGATTAGATTATAAGATCGTCGATCTTGAGAAAAATATCCGCTCGGTGATCATTACTCTACCACCCCCAACAACGGTAGGTGAAACATTTTTTCTTGTGCTGGTAAAGTATCCCAAAAAGGTTAGTTTGCTAAAAGTCGGCTTTACCCGCGTTTTTAGTCTTGAAAATGAAGGGGTTACCAAAGATGGACAGGTATTAACTGGAATTTATGAACTGACGCCTCGGGCGCGGAATGTAAGAATTAAAGATGGAGCAAATACGGAACTACAACCTTTCTTCCAGGCAGTGCTTGCCATTCTAAAAATAAAGAACGGAGTTAATTATGAAATTTGACACCGGTACGTATGTCGTTATTGCTTCTATGATTATCTTTTATCTACGGATGATGCAGCTCAGAGGCCGCAAGCGCCGCCTTGATCGGGAAGCCAGTGTTGCCCGTTTGAGTTCGAAGAATAAAACTCGAAAGACTGCCCCTGCTGTGGAAGAAAAAGATAAAAACGCTCCTCCATATAAAGTTACCAGCTGGGTTCTGGTAGCAATTGCTGTGGTACTATCCTTGTTAGGATTAGTAGCTCGCTCTGCCACAGGTTTTCCGGATATCATGCAAACTTATTGGTGGGTGATCACTTCTTTTGGTACCCTCTTATTTGTGTTTTGTTTCAAAGTATAATCAATAGCTAATACTAAAATAAACTCCCCAAGGGGAGTTTTTTATTTCCTAAAATTCAATCTAAGAAAGAAGATATAGCTTCCAAAGAGTAATACACTCATCAATGTAGTGTTGCGTAGAAATCCCCCTGCAAAATTAGGATTCGCGCCCAGGTATAACCCAATGCCAACCATCTCCAAAACTCCACCCGGTATAAGCGGCCACCATAAGAACTTATCGCTAATCACACGGGAACTGATGGTGATAATTGCCCAACCCAATCCGAACCAAACCAGCATGATGCCCGTCTGGCTAATTGGGTTTGTGATTCCCAGTATCTGCCAGGAGAAAGAAACACCCGGCGCAACAGTCATTACAATACTTCCCGCAATGATCAAACCAAACAAACGTGCCCCGATCCCCCAGATAAGCAGGCTGCTGCCGATCCCCAGTCCCAGATAAAAAACAAAATCCAGCACTCCCGCTGAGCTGACCAATAATGCACTAGATAGGGAAACAAGTACTCCTGCAGGTACGATTACCCACCACATTAATTCCTTCCACCGTAGTGCAAATAATCCAAAGAGTATTAGCCAACATATCCCTGTTGTTCCACTCAAAATTCCCAGAATATTATTAAGTTTAATAGGTAGTTGAAGCCACGTTAATAAACCTAGACCAGACACTATCCCGAAAAAGAGAACAATACCCATAGACCATCCCTTGAGTCCAATGGTTATGCCGTAGGCCAGTTCAAGAGACGCAAGAAGAATTATGACACCAAAGGCTAATCCAAATCTTCCTGATGTATATCCAAGAATTACTATAGCCCCCATCAGAAATACAAATAGGTATCCATGGATATTTGACGGTTTAATTATTTTCCTCATATCCACCCTCTTTGGCGTGCTTTTACGGCTGCTTGCAGTCGATCTTTCACATCCAGTTTACCAAGAATGTTCGAAATGTGATTTTTGACAGTCCCTTCTGTGATTACCAGGATTTCAGAAATATCTCTGTTGCTTGCCCCCGTGGATACCAACTTAAGGATCTCAATTTCCCTCCTGGTCAATGTCTCTGCCTGAATCTCAGAATACTCACTTCCAGGTTGTGATAAGCGTGAAAACTCCGCCACAATCTTAGCTGTCGCTGAAGGCATAAGGAAGAATTCTCCTCGAGCCGCTGCGCGAATCCCATCGAATAATTGTTTTGAGCTTATATCCTTAAGTAAATATCCCACTGCCCCCGCTCGCAAGCCATCAAAAAGATCGCTGTCGTCGTCAAATGTGGTCAGCATGATCACATGCGTATTAGGATAACCTGTGGTTATTAACCGTGTCGCTTCCACGCCATCCATCACAGGCATCCTAAGATCCAATAGTACGATATCCGGCCTGAGTTTCGCTACCAGGTCAACAGCTTCAGCACCATTTCCAGCTTCCCCCACCACCACGAAATCAGTTTGGACGCTGAATAGTGTTTTTAATGCTTCGCGAAAGAGTTGCTGATCGTCCACAATGACTAAGCGGAGCGGATCATTCATAGGGTACCTCTATTTCTATTTTAAAACCTTTTCCCAGTTCAGTACCATATTTTATTTTTCCGCCTAATTGAGTAACCCGTTCAGTCATCCCTATTAACCCAAAGCCTTTTGCATGGACATCCGATCCGATTCCATCATCCTGGATGGTCAGCCATAAGGTCCTATTAGAACGATAATCCATGTATATCCACAGGTGTTGGGCATTCGCGTGTTTTAAGCAATTCTGGATACCTTCTTGAATAATTCTAAAGAGTGATAATTCTATTTGCGAGGTCGTCTCTAATGGCTTGCCTAATATCTTTACAATGACATTCAGTTTTTCTGATGAGGCTGATGCCGCTAGATGTTCAACCCGCGTAATCAGCGGTATTCTTATATCAGCAGTATCACGCAAAGCTGCTACAGATCGCCTGACATCAACTAATGCATTCTGGGCTTGTTGTTGCGCTAATACAAGCGCAGAGTGTGCTTTTTCGGGGTTAGAAGATAAAACAGCTTCAGCTGCTTGGATTTGCATATGCACGACGGTAAGGTAATGCCCCAACCCATCATGAATCTCGCGTGCCAAACGATTCCGCTCGCGCATCAGGGTGAGGGTTTCCACCTGAGCCGCATATTCTTTAAGGCTCAAATTGGCTGCTCCAAGTTCATTGATGAGTTGAGTAATTTTGCTATGCGCAATTTCTTCTTCCAGATGCATCTGCATAAATAAGATCACAAATATCTGACCTGCCAGGAAGAGCGGTAGATCATTTATCGCGCCCTCCCAGCCGGATGTATAGAGGTTGCTCAAACCCAAATACAATAACAGAATGGTGCCATTAATGAAAAGCATTAATCGCGGTGTAAATAAAATAACACTATGACCGATAAGTGGGATGAATATTAAAAGGGAAACTCCCACGCCCTTTGATAACATAACAATGCTGATAGCTATGATCAGTTCGACGCCAATATATAGAAACCTAAGCCATACCAATTTATGGCCAGCGCTAATGGAATAAATATAAATTCCGATAAATATATAACATATAGCCAGTGTGGATAAAATCATTACCGTCCAGGCAGTTAATGCTGCACCGGAGGTGAAAATTGAAAGGTATACGCCGAGAACTACCCCTGTGAATGACATGGTTAACCCAAAGGTTACTTTTGGATTCACGTACGAAGAGATCATTTGACAATTATAGCATCTTGATGTTTCTTCCTTGGATATAACTAGTCACAACAACTAGTATACGTAATTATGTCTAAAAGCATTACTCATGACACGTGATCATCCTTTACTTATCCGTTACCCTAAATATAAACTTTAATGTTGGAGTTTATGATGAATGTGCTGATGATCTATCCTGAGTTTCCGGACACTTTTTGGAGTTTTAAACATGCCATGAAATTTATCAATAAATCCGCCGCAAACCCTCCTCTCGGCCTGATCACCGTTGCCGCTTTACTTCCAGCTAAATGGAATGTCAAGTTGGTGGATCTAAACCTGCGGCAGGTACGCAAGAACGAGTGGAATTGGGCTGACATGGTATTTATATCTGCCATGGCAATTCAGCGCTCTTCCGTGAATAATGTGATTACCCAGTGTAAAGCTAGAGGAAAGCTTATTATCGCGGGTGGTCCCCTTTTTACACAGGAATACGAAAGTTTCTCTGAAATAGACCATTTCGTGCTGAATGAAGCAGAAATGACATTGCCAGAATTCCTGTTGGATTTTTCTTCCAGTAATCTTAAGAGAATTTACACATCGACAAAATATCCTGATATTAAAACCTCACCAGTGCCGCGTTTTGATTTACTCCAAATGAACCGGTATGCTACCATGTCCATCCAATATTCACGAGGATGCCCCTACAACTGCAATTTTTGCAATGTTACAGCTCTTTTTGGTCATTTGCCACGGGTGAAGACGGCTGAGCAGATAATTCGGGAACTGAATGCACTATATAATGCGGGCTGGCGCAGCAATGTATTTTTTGTCGACGATAATTTCATCGGCAATAAACGCCAGATCAAAACCGAGATTCTGCCGGCTTTGATCGAGTGGAGAAAGGAAAAGACAGGTTTTTTGTTCATCACGGAAGCGAGTATAAACCTGGCTGACGACGAAGAATTGATGAACTTGCTGGCTGAAGCAGGATTTACATCTGTATTTATTGGGATAGAAACACCAAGCGTGGATGGATTGATTGAATGCCATAAAACCCAGAATGCGAGCAGGGATATGCTGGATTGCGTCCACCGCATACAGGCGCACGGTATCCAGGTGATGGCTGGCTTTATCATCGGATTCGACTCAGATAAACCTACGATTTTTGATGAGCAGTACCGGTTCGTGCAAAATAGCGGGATCATCACTGCGATGGTTGGGTTGCTTCAAGCCCCATATGGCACAAAATTATTCGATCAAATGCAGAAAGAAGGTCGCCTACTTGATGGCATGAATGGTGATAATGTGGATGGTTCCACAAATATCATCACAAAGATGGATTCTGTAAGTTTAACCAAAAAATATCGAATCCTTATGCGAAAATTGTACTCGCCGGGTCCTTTTTATGCCAGAATCGATCAGTTTCTCAAAAATTTTCGTCCTGTCACCCGGCCTGTAACGATTCATTTTAATGAAATCGCAGCCTTTCTCAAGACAATCTGGTACATGGGAATAACCGGGCCAGACCGATGGGAATACTGGCGGATGATATTTAATGTTCTCACCCGTATGCCAGAAAGATTTTCTATTGCGATCATGCTGACAGTGTATGGCTATCATTTCAGAAAAGTTGCTGAGTTGCATCTGATGGGAACACCTCAAACGAACCTTATGTAGATATAGTTAATTATTTAACTAACAAAATACAGACATGCACAGTTAAACATGTCTGTATGGGTATAACAAAATCAGGCTGGGATTATTTTTGTTGTCAATATTCGAATAGAACTAAATCCACCATAATATCTACAATCTCTGGGTCAAATTGCCTTCCACTGTACTTCTGTATTTCCTGCAAGGCGTCTTCTTTCGTGATCGGACTCCGATATGCCCTTCCATTCGTCATTGTAGTGTACGCGTCAACAACCGACAGGATTCTGGCACCAATGGGTATCTCCTCACCTTTTATACCATCTGGGTAGCCATCGCCATTAAACCATTCGTGATGCCACTTCACGATAGGTAGAATGGTCTCTAGCGCTATGGCAGGTTCCATGAGAGCAACACTGAATTCAGGATGCTGGTGCATTATTTTCCATTCTTTCTCATTCAGTGGCCCTGGTTTTATTAGCATATCTTTGGAGACAACTGATTTGCCTATATCATGTAATCGGCCTGCTACGCCTAACTTGAACACGTCCAGGTCGGGATTTCCAATTCTTTTTGCAATCCTCTCCACCCACATACCTGTATCATGGCTGTGGTGGCTTCTATCGCATTGATCTATTGATTCTGCCAGATTAAATAATGATGAAATGTAGTTAATTTGGAGTTTTGGCAGAATTGGGCCGGTAAAAACATTTAAATTTGCTAGCTCCACCTTAATGGGTGAGCCTGATAACTCGACCAGGTTTTTTTGACCATCAGTCGGAAATTTCTGATTATTGAGAAAATAATAGCCAAATACATGGTTAGTTTCATCTAATTCTACCGGTACCAGGATAATCTGGGACCAGTTATCCCCCCCCCTATTCAGACTTCCCAAATCCAAAATAGTGGTTGACGGGGACGCGTTCAGGGCGCTATAGTGAGATTTCATTAGATTCCTTTACTGCACATCAACCACTTAATTAACAAACAAATACTTCTGCCATGTCAGGTATGCTGAGGGCGTCTACCAGCTTTACAATTTCGCTGGAAAAATGTTCGATCGTTGAACTCTTTATATCGGAAATGCGATTAACCAGGTGTTTGGGTAAATGGAATGTTTCCCCAAAGTACCCAGCTTCAATAGACTGCTTGGGATCTGCTAGAAGTGCTTCGCGGAAATTACGGTTAATGACCGCAGCTGAAAGGACTTTACCAATCTCGCCCATAAGATCAGCTTTAATATCAATACCCTGGGTATTGTAAGTTATCGTCGTCAGTTCATTGATTGCGTTTTTCATTTTAGTCTCCTACTCTCCCTGGCTGAGTGACCATAATAACAAGAATACGCCGGAAGATAATAATATATCGCCAATACTGAAAGCAAATTTATAAGGTATCCATGCTGGTACCGGAATAACATCTGTCAGTAACGTCAAGTGTGTATTCTCGGTTGGAATGATTCGATCTTTAGAAATTGCTAACCGTTCTCCAATTTTCCATGTTTCAACAGGCAATTCTGGGTGAAGCTTGAAAAGCGTTTTTGGACTTATTGGCATCCATCCGCCATTGGTAATGATGGCCAAAAGATTGCTAAATAATCCAACAGACATCAAGCCGAAACCTCGGGTCCGTAAATTCACCAGGGAGAACACTAAAAGGCCTGTCATTGAACTAATAAGTAAAAAGGGTAAGTATGAGTCTGGTATCAATTTTGCGGTAGCTGGAACAGAAAAAGCTATGATTTGTGGAATTACTGCAATCAATACCAGCCATTCTGTCTTTAGAGTGATCTTTCTGATGTTCCGCTTGAATAATTTTGCCCTTATTAAGGTTGCAATTAAACCAGCGGCCACCGCGATAAGTAAGACCATTTCAATTTCAATAATCCGCTACCTGAAAATTGCCAAGCACAATGCTGTTCGCCAGTCCCAATAAGAAGGACACCTATACGCCGGTAGCGCCGGGAGCGCCTGCACCAATGACAAATAGTGCAACCAAGACCACCAGGACCATCATCCGAAAATCAACAGAAGCCAATTTGCTAGAAATATTCTTGAACATGGTAATCTCCTCTAAGTAAGTATTTTCTGTAATTATGCAAATATTAAGTCTCAAAACAGGCATTAAAACAGGTTCAAACGCCAATTTTATTTGCGCAATTAATTGAATTTACTTAAGCAGGGATTTATAAAGGTCTTGCGTTTGCCGAGATGGACTTGTGCTAATTTCTTTTTCCAGTGTATCAACACAAGATTGGTAAAGACGCACCAAACCCACCTTATTACCCATGGAGGCATAGATGCGGAATGCCAACCTGTATGTATCTTCCAGCAAATTATCCTCCTGGAGAGCTTTCTGGCACAATTCCAAGGCCAGGTCATAAAGAGATTTTTCCAGATAGGCTTCAGAGAGCTGGAGTAATGTGGCTATATAATTTTGATGCAATACTTCACGCAGCCCTAACACCCACTCCTCGTCTACCTCCGGCAAGTATTTACCTGCATATTGTTTAATCGCGGCCTTGGTATGCAGGATTTTTTGTTCAGGATCACTCTCCCTGGCTGCCGCAGCCACTTCTTTTAAGAATAATTCCAGATCATATTCATAATCCAGCTTGTTGTTGAATCGATAATAATCCTGCTCTAATAAAACACACTCTTTGCCAATCGCTTTACGAAGTCTGTAAACCGTATTCTTAAATCTAAATTTAGCGTCTTGCGGGGAAGCCTCTGGCCAGAATAAGATACTTATTTCTTCTTTTGTCATCCCTTCTGGATGCGCTAACAACATGAAGAACAGGTTTTTTGCAGCCTGTGTCTGCCATTCACTGTTGGTAATATTATGATCATTTATTTTTACAAGCATCTTCCCCATGGATCGGATAAATAATCGCGGCGCAACTACAGGTATAGCTTTCGAATTCTCCCGCAGGAATTTTCTATATTTTGGGAGCAATCCAGTGAATTCCGCGATTTTTGTGGATAGTTTTTCAACCTGCTCCTGCATAAAACCCAGGTTATTATTGGTAAATATATCTTGAAATCTAGCCGCAGTAGCTACCAATCCTGCAGAGGGAATATCACTATCTACATTGGCGATGATATATAGCAATGGACCAACCACCTTATCCATCTGTTGATTTTGCATGCAGGCAATGATTAGGTAAAGGTATGCTTTATCACACTGAACACGATGCCCTTCTTTTTTAAAGAAAGCCGTCGTTGTTTCCAACAGTTTAATAACCTCGTTGCCTTTTCCTTCTGCGATTTTCAATCCGGCAAATTCAAGGTTACAAAGGTATTTTTCCATCTCAGAACCAGAAAGCCCGATAAGTGTATTTGCCTGCTTGATTAGTCGATAACCTTCTGTGTAATTCTCGCAATACCCGGCGAGAGCAGCCTGTTGAACAAGAATATACACCTGTAGGAAGTGTTCTTGGACAGCGTCTGCAAGCATTGTAGCTTTTTCATATCCCAACTTGGCATTGTCATATGTCTGCAGTTCTGTGTATACATCTGAAATCCCGGTGAGAATAAACGCTTCCATTCTTGTATACCCGGTGGATTGGGAGTAATTTAATGCTTTTTCAAAAGACAGGATTCCATTCTCGTAATCTCCAATCAATTGATACAAGACCCCAAGGTTGTTTAAAAGGTTAGCCAGCCAGAAAGGATTATCGACTTCCTCCCAATACATGAGCGCTTTGTTATACCAATCTCTGGCCAGAGTATAGTTACCCAGCTGTTCATGAACAAGTCCAGTTTCCATTTGCACGATTGCTTCATTTTTTCGGTCTTGTACAGCCTCCAGTACGGCCTGTGCCTTTGTCAACCACTTGAGTGCATCATGCAGCTTACCTTTATGGAAGTGGCATAGCCCTTTACATCTTAGAACTTCACCTTTAATCCCATTTAGCTCCGGGTTTTCATCGATAAGCTGGTTACACCGCTCAGCATCAGCCAGAGCTGCATCCAGATTACCCAGTAAGCGCTGGATATTCGCCCGCATCGCTAGAGTCC
This sequence comes from Anaerolinea sp., assembly GCA_013824865.1. Taxonomy (GTDB): domain Bacteria; phylum Chloroflexota; class Anaerolineae; order Anaerolineales; family Anaerolineaceae; genus PNON01. The sequence goes on from PNON01000015.1 coordinate 26,082, forward strand.
TTGCCAGATGAAGATGATCTTCCTGTTGATCAAACGAATTGACCGCTTGATCATACAGACTCAGAGCGAGGGTTTTATCCCCCAGCAGCATTGTTATATAACCTTTCAAAGCAATAATGTATGGTCGAGACTGAAGATTCTCTTGGTCAATAGCATCAATCCATGAAGATAGCAATGATATCTTGCCATCAAGAAGAATTTGGTATCCAGTTTCTTCTATTAAATCAAGCAATTCGGATGTCAGATGCAGTTTCTGATAGATAACGTAAGCACGGTCCCATTCTTTTTTCTGGACTGACTCACGCGCTAGATGAATCTCAATTTTCCGCGCTTCTAACGGAAACTCCAGGTACACCCTGGTTTGCAGGAATTCAAGAAATAGTGGATGATATCGTATCCAATCTCCGCGCTCGCCAACAGGTAGAACGAATAGATTATTCTGCTGTATCAAAGACATCCACTGCTGCCATGGGATGTCTTCAATCAGCAAGGCCGGTGAAAGCACTTTTACGCATAGTTCAGCATTAAATTCGTCAAGAAGCGACGACCAAAGTAAAAATGAACGTAATTCAACTGGTAAAGCATCAATAATATGCAAGAAATAACTATCCAGGCCAAAGCTGGATACCCGTTTGAGCCTTGCTCTGCTTATTTCCTGGTTCGAATTCATTTGGCTGGCTAAAACAATACCTGTGACCCAGCCCTCAGTCCTTTGCTGAATATCCATGGCCTCGGTGTCGGATAAAACCAGGTGCTGATTCTGATAATACAGGTTTTGTATTTCTTGGGGTTGAAAGGCCAGTTCTGCAAAACTGATACCAGCAACCTCCGACCGGGCTACCATAATTGGGAGCACAGGTATGGAAAGTAACGATCTGGATATCAGCACAATGTGAATATTCTCTTCCATCTCGCGTAGAAATCGGTTAATAAATGACCGAACGGGTAAGACTTCATTTACAAGATGATAATTATCAATGACAAAGATGAAATGCTCATTGATATGGTCGTAAACATCACTTAGCAGGACAGTGATAGCATAATCCAAATCCAATTGACTCTGGTTTTCTTTTACTACCGCCAATGTCCGATGACCAAAAGTGGGGAATCTTTGTTGGATAGCTGCTATAAAATAGGATATAAACCTTTGGGGGTTTTGTTCAAGTCTGTCAATACAATACCAACACACGGGCATTGTACTCTTTGTCGCAAAATCCACCATCAATGAGGTCTTCCCATATCCAGCAGGTGCTGATATGAGGATTAACCTCTTGTCAATGATTTCGTTTAAGAGTTCACTCAATCTCGGTCTGGCCAATAAGTCAGATCGCCGCCTTGGTACCGTAACCCTGGAGAGTATGATTGGGTGGTTTGAATCCATATTCAAAGATTAATTTTACACAACTATGCAATAAATATTAGAGTGTCTAAATTAATATCATACCATACAGGTCAATAGGTTTTATTACCAACTTTTCTGAATAATCACAATACTCCACAACTTCTTCGCTATTGAGAATTACATTCATCTAAATGACTATTATTCGTTATTATTTGGTTATTTACAGCTTTGCAATTTATAATTTCATACATATCTCACCTTCCAAACCCTAATATTCCTTGCATAGTTTGTGCCACAAATGAAAGTGTAACTTCCTAATTTATGCAATCTGGGGGTGGGAATATTACAAAAGTAATCGTTACAAGCCTAAACTATCGGGAACCGCCCAGCGGACAACAGCTTGATCATAAAATTAAACTCCCTTGCGGGAGTTTCCAATATCATGGAATGACTAGTAATTAATGCTTTACTTTAAAAAATCAGGACAAAATAAATACATCCCGATTAATAATTAGGGGGGGGGGTAGCTCATATGTTCTATCCCGTATATGAGGTGTTACACAACGTCTACCCAATCCCATATATGACGGTTAAATCATCTATAGAGTCCATATTTTCTATAGTTTCCACTGTCTCATCATCCAAATTGCACCAGGCAGTGATGCAAGAAAAGGCGACCTAATCAATTTCCCCTCTATCTGTCAATTCTTAACTATATGATCGCCGCTAGATTCCTCATATCTAGGCAAACTTGATCAGTTTCTCGCGAAAATCCGGATGAGCAATACTGATGATTAATTCTGGACTTTCCCAAGTGGTATTGCCCGTGACACTCACCTCTGCACACGACCAGAACCATCACCTTTTAAAAGGTTCTCAACATCCGTAACGGAGACGCGATTGAAATCTCCGCTGATGGAGTGTTTAAGGCAGCTTGCTGCAGTCCCGAATTCAAGTGCCTCCTGGAGAGTGCGATACGTGTTCAAGCCGTAGATCAACCCTGCTGCAAAAGCATCGCCACCTCCCACTCTGTCAACGATATCATTTATCATATAATTCCTGGATGTTAGAAACTGCTCGCGATCGATCAGGCAGGCAGACCATCCGTTTGTATCTGCACTCATGCTTTCCCTCAAAGTGAAAGCAATCATTTGTAGATTCTTGTAGGCAGACAAGACCTTGTCTCCCAGGACTTTGTATTCTTTGCACTCAATGATCCCAGACTGAACGTTTACATCTGTCTCCAAACCTAGGGATTTTTGGACATCCTCCTCGTTGGCGATAGCAACGTAAGCATGTCGTAGAATCTCGGGCATAACTTCATCTGCCCGTTTCCCATATTTCCACAGGTTCTTTCTGTAATTCAGATCAACTGAAACCTTGACACCTAATTCATTGGCTACCTTGACACTATCGAGCGCCATGTGCATTGCCTTCTCAGATATCGCCGGTGTGATCCCACTAATGTGAAACCAATCATATCCGGAAAGTACAGCTTTCCAGTCAATCTCACCTGGATCCGTGGTGGAAATTGCCGAGTATTCACGGTCGTAGATTACCTTGCTCGGGAACTGGTTCGAACCTGAAGCAAGAAAATAGATGCCCATGCGGCCTTGTCGCTTGAGGATGTGCGATGTATCCACACCGAAACGCCTCAGCTCAGCAATACAAGCATCACCCAGTTCGTTCTTTGGCAGGATGGAAAAGAATGCTGCATCCATCCCGAAGTTGGCCAGGCTGACGGACACGTTAGCTTCACCGCCACCAAATGTCGCTTCGAAAATCGGGGATTGAAAGACCCTCTCCGTACCTGGCGACTTCAGACGAATCATGATCTCACCAAAGGTTATGGTTTTCATGCTTTTAGCCTTCCTTACTTTTGAAGAAGATGCACTGTAAAACCGCCGATTTCATTCTTGATGTATACGTTGATCAGCTTATCATTCATAAACTTTGCTGTCTCCATGTCAACAACGAAACCTTTCTTCGCAAGATAATAAATAGCCCGGGATATACTATTTGTCTTCACCGCAATATAGCCATTCTTGCCATGATACAAGGATTCTGCGTTTTCCATCGCTGTACCAGAATAATTGGAGCTACTATCTGGTTTACGAATAAAACCAAACGCCATGTCCAATTCCCTCATGGTATTGATGGAGACTTCATCGTTAGGGGCATTGATACCAAGATGTACAACTTCGAATCCATGTATAATTTGGACAGCCTCAACACACAAAGAAGTGATTTTTTCAAAGTTACTGGCTGCAATATCACTCTTGTCACAAACCCAACTTCCACCAACTGCATGGACAAACGAAGCTGCAGCAAATTCTGAAAGATTTAGAGCATTCACGCCACCGGTAGGGATAAACTTAACACTACCAAACGGGGCAGCAAGTGCCTTCATGGCAGATAAACCCCCAAAGACATTAGCCGGGAAGAATTTGATAACCTCAACTCCCAAATCTAATGCTTTCATTATTTCCGTTGGAGTAACACACCCGGGAATGATGGCTACGTTGTTCTTCACGCACCAAGAAACTAATTCCCTATTAAAACCTGGAGAGACTATGAACTGTGCCCCTGCATCTACACAGGCTTTGCATTGTTCAAGGTTAAGTACTGTCCCTGCGCCAAGCAGAACATCCGCGCAGTCCTTACTTACGGCTTTAATGGAATCAAGGCCAGCTTTTGTGCGCAGGGCAATCTCCATAACATCTACACCGCCTTTTCGCATCGCAGACGCAGTATGTATGGCGTACTTAATTTCATCAAGGATAACAACAGGTACAATCCCGATTTGCCCCAATGTTTCTATGGTATTCATACTTTATCCTCCTACTACCTTGGATATTTATTGTTTCAGCTCTATAGATGAAACTAGTAAAAATCCAGTAGTGATGCCGAGACGTCATTCGGCTGTCAATCCTTTTCTTCACCTGCTTTGGGGTAGCGTCATCAGATCTCCCACCATGCTCCCCCCTTCACAATGGACACTTATGACACACGGTCCCGGAGATGCAGGAAGAAGCTGCAAATTTGATTGATGATCTCATCACCCCTGTCCGGATCCAGTTGCACACGGTTGCACACGAGGTAGAATTGCAACCCACGAAAACTGTCGATACCCCCACATATAAGCCCCACCCATACGGATAGAGCTAGATATAGGGGTGGCTGATGGGGGTCGAACCCACAACAACTTGATCCACAGTCAAGCACTCTGCCATTGAGCTACAGCCACCAAGCGTTAGGGATTTTATCATACCGGAGGGGTGATTGCAAGCTATTCCACTTGAAGCAACTTCTGCGCCTTTTCCAATCTCTCCATCACAACTTTCTTCCCTATAATTTCTATCGATTCAAATAATGGTGGGCTTACTTTTTGACCGGTGATAGCCATTCGTAATATTCCAAATACCTGGCCAGCTGAAAACCCCAACGCTTCAACGGTTTCCCGCATCTTGGTTTCGCTCAAATCTTTAGAAAGCTCCGGAAGATCAGAAAATATACTGATTGTTGCCTGTATAACAGAACGCGACTCTTCCCGGCTCATATCCTTTCCAAGCAGCACTTCCGGGGATAAATCAGGAAATGGTTTGAAGAATAATCCGGCCATCTCGATTGCATCATCCAGGGTGGTCAAACGTTCTTTTATGATTGGAGCTATCTTGATCAATGTCGGAAGGTCAGCTTTTATTCCCACGGAGTCAAAGAAGGGTTTTATCATATTCGCAAGCTCTACATCCCCCAACATTCGGATGTAGTTAGCATTAAAATAGTCAAATTTTTGAAAATTGATGGCTGCCGGAGAAGGATTTAATCGCTCCAACGAGAACTTTTTAACCAACTCCTCTTTGGTGAAAAATTCTGTGTGGTCGTCATAGCTCCACCCCATCAAGGCGACCCAGTTTAGTACCGCTTCTGATAAATAGCCCAGGGTTTCCAACTCTTTAATGAATATCGAATGCCCATCCTTGATCAGCTCAGCAGCATCTCGTTTACTCATTTTCCCTTTTCCACTGGGTTTGAGAAAAACAGATAAATGCACCCAGACAGGTTCCTGCCATCCGAATGCCCGGTGAATCAGGCAGTGCAGTGGTGCAGTTGGCAGCCACTCTGAACTGCGAATGACATGTGTGATCTTCATGAGGTGATCATCTACAGTAGCAGCCAGATGGTACAGTGCTAATCCATCAGACTTTACTATAATATAGTCATCAAGCATCCTGTTTTCAACTGTGATATTCCCCCGGAGCAGGTCAGTCATGGTGGTTGTTCCACTCTTTGGTGTCTTAAACCGAACCACATGTTTTTCACCTGCAGCTACCCTCCCCAGGGCTTCTTTCAGGGTAAGCCTTCTGCATGTGCCATCATACACCGCCAATTCTTTGCGCTTTTGTTTTTCGAGGCGCACATCATTTAACCGCTCAGGTGAACAAAAGCAATAATAGGCGTGATTATTTTCAATCAATTCCCTGGCATATTGTTGATAAATCTCCTTACGTTCAGATTGACGATATGGGCCAAATGGACCACCAATATCAGGTCCCTCGTCCCAATCCAAGCCAAGCCAACGCAGACCCTTGTATATTTCTTCTTCTGCGCCTTCCACCAATCTTTTACGGTCAGTATCCTCAATGCGCAAAATAAATTGCCCGCCAGTTTTCCTGGCGATGAGGTAATCATATAAGGCTGTACGCGCAGAACCAAGATGCAAATGTCCTGTCGGGGATGGTGCAAAACGTACTCGTACCGGATCCATACTCTTAATTACTCCTGTGATTTAGTCATGGCTTTTTTTGCCTTAGAGCCACGCTTTCAACCAAGCCAATTCCGAGGATCATGCTTAACAAGGATGAACCACCATAACTAACAAAAGGAAGTGTCAGACCGGTCACTGGCAATAGGTTTAAATTCACGCCAATGTTTACTGCAGTTTGAAAAAACATCAGTATCCCAAAACTATAGGCAATCAATGCGCCGAAAGGATCAGCAGCTCGATTACCAGCCTGAATACACCGTATGATCACAAATATTATCATTGCAACCACGATCACTGTGCCGATAAATCCGAATTCTTCTGCCATGGCAGAGAAAATAAAGTCAGTATGTCTTACTTTTAGAAAACGTAGCTGAACTTGTGATCCATGCCCATATCCCTGACCCAGTAAGCCCCCCGAACCTATGCTAATCAACGCCTGTTCAATATTATACGAATTGCCATATCTGGCATTCTCTTCAGGCACAATAAAATTGATAACTCGTTGCTGTTGATAGGTTTCTAGGAATGGAAAAGCAAGCACTATTGCCAGGATACCGAAAACAGCCAGCGCAATAATATACTTGGGAGGCAATCCACTGATCCAGATCAAGCTAAACCAGATCACAAACATCACAATCGATGTGGAAAGGTTAGGCTGTAATATGATCCACACTACCAAGCCTGTGGTCAGCAACAGTGAAAATGCGACCCAACGCACTCCCTTTTTACGGTCTCTTGTCCTGGCGAAATAATCTGAGAGTACCAGGATTAAGACCACTTTTCCAATTTCAGATGGTTGGATGTTGACAATTCCAGCGCTGATCCATCTTGCAGCGCCGAAAGCTGTTTGTCCAATGATATAAACCACCATCAGCAGAATGAAAGTGGCTATATATAATAATCGCGCAACGGAAGCCCAGTAGTGATAATCGATCATAGCTGTGACAAAGATTACGACCAGACCCAGCGAGATAAATACGATCTGCCGGTTCACATAGGTCACAAGTTCTTCATTGCCTGCAATTGCTGACCGGATCATGGCGATTCCAAAAATGCTTAGGATGATCACCGTCCCAAACAGCCAAAAATCGAAATGCCGCCAGCTATCTCTGCTGAACATAATCTATCCCAGGTACTTTCGGTTTTCTTTGCTCAAGGGAATATTCATGATCAACCGTTGTTCACGGCCTTCGTTTTCAACCGCGATTTCAGCTTTTGACCTGTCAATGTCCACATATCTGGATATCACCTTGATGAGTTCCTCTTTCATCAATTCTATCTGTCCCGCTGGAAAATTGGCGCGGTCATGAATCAAAACGAGTTGAAGGCGTTGCCGGGCAGTATTAGCGCTGGAAGGTTTATTGAAGAGTCTATCCATGAGCCCGGTCATTATTTTACTCCCTCTCGCATGAGTTTACCCAACATTTTGAATAACCCGTTTCTTCCGTCCAGGTCCAGCAAAGGCACATTTTCACCATTCAGGCGTCGTGCAATATTCATAAAGGCTTGTCCTGCTTTACTATGCGAATCCAGAACGATAGGTTGACCCTTGTTGGTGCTGATGACGACATTTTCATCCTCAGGAACAATACCCAATAAATCTACTGCCAACAAACTAATCACATCGTCAGCAGTCAACATGTCTCCTCTTTTTACAAGGGAAATATTTAGGCGATTTATTATCAAATGTGCGGGCCCTTTTTCTTCAGATTCAATGATCCCAATGATCCTGTCCGCATCCCTCACCGCAGATACTTCTGGGTTGGTAACCACAAGGATTATATCTGCCGGAGCGATGGCATTTTTAAACCCTCTTTCTATCCCGGCTGGCGAATCAACGATAATCCAGTCCATTTCTGGTCGCAAGTCATCACATAATCGCACCATGTCACTTGGGGACAGAGCACTTTTATCTCTAGTTTGAGCAGCGGGTATGAGGTATAACTCTGGGAAACGCTTATCCCGGATCATGGCTTGCTTCAGTCGGCATCTCCCTTCAACAATATCCACAATATCATAAACTATTCGATTCTCTAACCCGAGTACAACATCTAGGTTCCGTAAACCGATATCCGAATCCAGGCAGGTTACTTTGTACCCTAACGATGCCAGGGCAACAGCAAGATTCGCCGTAGTGGTGGTCTTACCAACCCCACCTTTTCCTGATGTGACTGTAATGACTTTCGCGCCCATAGACTCCCTCAAATGATGATCTTTTTCCAGCTTTCTAATCTAACAATATTCTCTTCCAGAACGGCAACTTCTGGTTCTTTATTTTTCTTTTTTCCTGCTTCCAATGCTACACCAGCTATCTTTGCTCCAGTTGTATTAAACTCTAACGCATAAATGCGTGCATTTTTATTTCCCGAACGGCCGGCATGCACTTCTCCCTGAAGCTTGCCCCAGATGACCACACTGCCATCGGATCTGATCACGCTTCCAGGATTTACATCGCCAACCACTACAACATCGCACGATTCTTCGATCAGGTTTCCTGAGCGTATTGTCCGTTGTATGATGACTGCTTTATCCAGTGATTTATTACCAAGTTTTGAAGGATTATCAATAACATTTAAGGATGATTGTGTGGGGATGCCTAGTAATCTTGCAGATGTATTTGTCGTTTCTCTGGTGGAATATACTCCAGCCAATGATATATGATGGTCATTTAGGAAGTTACGAAGAGAAAACAAATCATTTGCGTTGATTTCCAGGTCTCTTACATCCAGAACGATCTTTGCATTATGTAGAAACTGTTCATTCTGCATAATATATGCCTGGAATTCCTCAAGAAATTCGGTCCCTAAATGTTGGTGGCAGGTAATAACCAACTTGTCTCCCTTGCCTTTAGTAGTGATGTTTTCTGTTTTTTTCATAAGATCCCTAAGTTCATTTGGTACCGGTAGCTTTGAGATTGAAGTAGGCTTTTATTACTTCCCTGACGATTGGCCCGGCCACTTGTGATCCTTCCGTCCCACCATAAACAAAAGCTATAACAGCGATTTCAGGGTCTTCGTAAGGTGCATAGCCAACATACCAGGCATGAGCTGGCCAGCTACCTGGTTGACATCTGTTTTGCGCCTGAGCAATATCATCGCAATACTCCGCTGTGCCCGTTTTCCCTGCTGTTGGAATTGTAACTCCTTCAAATTCCTTTTTTGCTGTCCCCTCGGTGACCACCATTCGCATCCCTTCCTGTACTTTTTCAATAACCCAGGGTTGTACTGTAATTTTCTCCCCTGTCGGGATGCCATCCTCGAAAATATTAATAACAGGATCCACTGTAATATCCCAAAGCATGTCCGCTTTAAAAGGCTGGACAACATTACCCTGGTTGTCCAGGATCTCACGAATGATGGTAGGCCGCATTAATTTGCCATCATTAGCCAACGTGGCAATGGAAACCAATACCTGCAAGGGGGTTGCCAGCACATACCCCTGCCCCATGGTGCCTATATATGTATCCCCGGTGGACCAGTTCTCCCCTACATTGATACGCTTCCAGGTTGGGTTGGGAAGTAATCCTTCTGCCTCACCAGGTAACTCAATTCCAAGTATCCGTCCATATCCGAGGGCGCGTGCATATTCTCCTATGCGCAATATGCCCAATCCGCCATTTTCTACTTCCCCCTCATAGCCACCACCAATTTTATAAAAATAAACATCGCAAGAAAGGGCAATGCCGTGAAGAAAGTCAACAATCCCATGACCTGTTCTGTTCCAACAAACATAATCTCTGGGAGTTCCGGGATCGTTGGCATAGAACTTTTGCATGATTGTTATCTTGCCCGGGTCATATATCTCTTTTTCGAGAGTAACCACGCCCTCGTTTAACGCTCCGATTGCAGCAGCCATCTTAAAAACAGAACCGGGTGGGTGTTCCGCGGAAATTGCATGATTGAAAAGGGGACGATCCGGATCTAACGAAAGTTGTTGATAATAATATCCAGGGATGATGCGCGCCATCCGGTTATTTTCATAATTGGGATAGCTTACCATTGCCAGGATTTCCCCTGTTCGTAAGTCTTCAGCTATAACAACCCCATTTGAAGAAAAGGTTGTTCCAGTCCAGCGATTCCAGAATTCGATCTCGTTGACCAAGGCTGTTCGGGCTGCCAGTTGCAATCTTGTATCAATCGTTAGCTTGATGTTATTCCCATCCAAAGGGTCAACTGGCTCTTCAATATTCCGAATCTCTTGTCCAGCAACATCCACCTCCACTAACCGCTCGCCATTCTTTCCGGCCAGCACATCCTGCATGGTGGATTCCACGCCAGCATAACCAACTTTATCCCTTCCCGGAATAAATCCTCGTTCTATAAAATCTTTTTCATAGATTGCCGGGATTGGGCCAAGGAAACCAACCACTTCAGCGGTTAAATATCCGGTTGGATAGTCACGAATAGGTTCGATTTCGACTGTTACCCCTGGCCACTCATTTTCCTTCCCTTTCACAATCATGGCAATTTCTGCTGATACGTTGCATTTGATCTCAATGGCTGTGTAGGGAGCATTGGTATCACCCAGTTTTACAATTTGGGTAATGCCGAAATCTGTTTCACACGGTTTAAAAGCGCGAGCGTTTTCTTCAGTCAGCTCCCCTTTTGAAACCGGAACTCCCACTACCAAGGATAAAGCACGAAATAATTTTTGGACCGACCCTTCATCTATAGGTAAATTTGCGGGTGTGATGGACACATTGTAGGAAGGTATATTTCCTGCGAGAAGGAGACCATTACGATCATAAATATTGCCTCGTGAAGCCTGGTCGTTTTTTATAGATAGCCGATTTTCATCCGCTTGCGCCAGGTAATCACTACCTTGGAGTATTTGCAGATCAAACAAGCGAAAGGCATACACACCTAAAATTACTGCCATCAGAATATAAAAAGCAATTAACCGCCATTTGTCAAAATGTCCATATGCGCCCTGCTTATTCACTCTTCCTCCATTGGTACATAAGAGTTATACCAATCGCGTACCAGTAAATAGATGGGGATGCCGACAACAATATTTAATGCGGTACTCGGTAATGTAACCTGAAGGAAGCTGGTTATCAATGGAAGTTGGACTTGTGTTAGATAAATCATCAGATAAGCAAATACTTGTACGACCATCGTGCCAAGGAATGATAAAAGTACCATTAACAATAACGGGACTTTCCAAACCCTCCGCTTCAGGTACTCGACCATCACACCCACAATAAAATATGGGATGATAGGATGCATGAAACGGATAACGCTCACGATACCCACCAGGAACCCTCCCAGAATGAACCAGAAAACAGTGTGCCTTGATCCACGCTGCGTGCCAAAAGCGATTAGGCTTATCAACACCAGGTCAAAGGATCCATTGGATAAATTGATTCTGCTTACTACTGATGATTGTAATATCACCAGCAATAATAAAACGGGTACACCCAGTAAGGAATACACAGCTTATCTCACGGGTTTGGTATTAATGGTTGAATGTCGAGCGGTCTAAAGTTAGCAATGACTAACACAACACTCAGGTTGTTAAAATCTACGGCTGCCTGCATTGTAGCTTCCTGGAAGAGACTATTCACCTGTTTGGTTACGCTGCTCACCTGTCCTACAAGTATGTTTCCAGGGTACTTTCCGCCCAGCCCAGAAGTAAGAATAATATCACCATCTTTAACGTCGATCCCTTGCGGCAGTAAAGAAACCCTGATCTCACCGGTCACCGAGCCAGCGATGGTTGCTTCAGTCCCACTGTTCTCCAATAGTATATTGACAATTGAGGAGGGATCATTGATCAATTGCACTCTTGCAGCTCCAGCTGTAACAGCATCCACTGTCCCAACCAGGCCGTTTTGAGTCACCACCGGCATGCCAAATCTTATGCCTGCATCCGAACCATGATCGATGATGATATAGTGCAAAAATGGGCTAGGATCCCTGCCAATCACGCTGCTTGCGATGTATTGGTTCTCCGGGCTTGTTCGTGCAAAATCCAACAATGCATATAGCACCTGGGCTTCTTTCAATTGTTGTTGATAGGTAATCACCTGTGTCTGCAAACGTGATATTTCCGCTTCCAATTCTGAATTACGCTGTCGCAGGCTAACTACATCCCTCGGCACTGTTAAGAAGTCTCTAAGTGCCAGGTAGCGCACAGATATCCAACTCTGAGCACCAATCACAGGTTTCAAGGCTGTATTAAATGCAGGCGCCAAATAACCGCTTAGAGTGAGAAGTAAAACCCCTGCAATGATCAGGATAACAAATCCCGTTTTGAGATATCGGGAGTTAATCTTTTCCATTTTTATCCAATACTACGTATGGCCGGACTATCTACTGCTTAACCTTTCCAATCCTACCAGGAAACGGCTGTTGCCATCCATATCATCAAAGACGATGCCTGCGCCGCGGGCAACACATGTCATGGGGTCCTCAGCGATCCACACTCTCAACTTGAGTTCATCGCTCAATCGCTCTGCCAAGCCTAACACTTGAGACCCTCCGCCAGCAAGACAAATGCCGGTTTCCATTAAGTCAGCCACTATCTCAGGGGGTACCTCGTCCAATGCATCCTTGATTGTATCCACAATCACCCGGATTGAATTGGAGACCGCTTCTCGTATTTCGACTGAAGATATCTCCAAAGTATCCGGAAGCCCGGTGATTAAATTTCTTCCTCTAATTGCCATGGTTTTTTCAATTGGCAGCGCGTATGCCGAGCCAATAGTCATCTTAACCTGCTCCGCTTTTAATTCACCGATCAGCAGGTTGTATTTATTTCGCAGATAGGTAATGATATCCTGATCCATTTCATCACCTGCTACGCGCAATGAGCGTGAAACAACGGTACCCCCCATGGCAATTATTGCAACTTCGGTTGTACCACCGCCAATATCCACGATCATGGAACCTTTAATGTCCAGTACAGGCAATCCTGCGCCGAGCGCTGCAGCGGAAGGCTCATCGATAAGGTATGCTTCCCGGGCGCCAGCAGCCCTGGCTGCGTCGTATACAGCCCGTTTCTCTACCTCCGTCGCTCCGGAGGGAATGCCAATAATGACCCTCGGGCTGGGTAATGGAACGATGCTTTGCTGATGAGCTTTGCCGATAAAATACTCCAGCATGGCCTGGGTGATCTCAAATTCGGAGATAACGCCATCCCGCAATGGGCGGATGGTCAGCACATTTGCTGGTGTCCTGCCTACCATCTCCTTGGCTTTAGTGCCTATTGCCAACGGCTTTCGACTTTTTTTATCTATCGCAACCCATGATGGCTCATTGATGACAATACCTTTTCCCCGAATATTAACAAGAGTATTGGCTGTTCCCAGATCAATTCCAATATCAAGTGAGAAAAATCCCAATAACCAATTTAGGGGATTAAAAGCCAATGTGAACTCCTTATAATTATATCTACCTCTTTAGCCTATCCCGAAAATTATACCATATTGAATTTTTTTACCAAAATTGCGACTCGGACGAAAATGTTAAATGAATACCATTCTGGTAATTCCATATTATAGCTTGGATAGTATTGATGGAGGATTGACTTGCCTTCAATCTTCGCAGTACATATAATTAACCCATGAACCAATCAGCTAATCTCTATAGATTGCAGGTTATTGACAGCAAATTGGAAATGTTGAACCGTCAGGTCCATCATCTCCATAGACAAATCGCTGATGAACGTGAAATATCTGTGATTCGTAAAATAATAGAAGAGCAAACTGCCTTCCTTTCGCAATTGGAATCTCAATTAAACGATATATCCAGCAAGACCGCTTCCATGCGAACAAAGATGGAGCAGAGCAATAGCACGCTCTATGGCAAAGCAAACAAGAGTCCAAAAGAATTGCAGGACCTTCAAATGGAGATAGCCTCCCTGGGTAAACACCTTCCACCCCTTGAGGAACAGGAACTGGATCTAATGGTTTCCGTAGAAGCTGAACAACAAAAGCTGTCCATACTACAAGGGCAACTCAAGACTTCAGTTGAGTTTAAGGCTAAATCTCACCTTGACTTCGAGGATCAAATCGCGATAGTGACAAAAGAGATTGAAAAGCTTACAGTGGAAAGAGACGCCACAAGTAAATCTGTTCCACAGGATGCTTTAGCACTGTACACACGTATCCAACAAGTCAAAAGTGGAATAGCTGTGGTCGAAGTTATTGATTCTGGATGTTCGTCGTGTGGGGCTGAGATCTCAAAATCAGAATGGCAGGAAGCGCGCACCAGTACTACGCTAATTTATTGCCAGGGTTGTGGTCGTATTATTTACGGTAACTAATCCGTCTCCTCATTGATCTATTCCTGGTTGGATAAATTGTTAAGTTTGGCTTTCGCATTGGATAAAGATATCCCCACCAGCCTGACTGTTTTTTTTCTAGCCTTCTCCCCTCTGACAATTTTGATGCGTGAAATCGGTAGATCCAGGCATTCAGAAAGAAATTTTACCAATCCTATATTTGCCTTGCCTTCAACTGCTGGTGCAGCGACCTTGATTCTGACAGTCCCATCCGCTTCCACCCGCACCACCAGGTTTTTGCTGGAGCCTGGAATTACATGAACCAATAGGACTGCCGGATCTTCCAAAGGCATAATTGCAGTAATTACCCGCTAAAACTCAGCCCAGATAGCAGCCTGATCAACAAGGAGGATACCAGTTGCACCAGGATCACCAGGATCACCGGGCTGATATCAAACCTCCCGATGAGTGGAATATACCGTCTAATTAACGGTAGTAATGGTTCCACGGATTGATCCGCCAGCATCCTGATCCTGTTCGTTGAAGGGACAAAATATGGCAGGAATACATTAAGCAAGATGAGCAACAAGTAAATGGTTGCTACCTTATCGATAAGCCATATGATGATAGTTATTATATTTTGCATCATTTTCTTTCTCCAAATACTCTGGTTCCGATCCGAATAAACGTTGCGCCTTCTTCGATTGCTACCAGGTAATCCTGGCTAGTTCCCATTGATAACTCAGTCAGTTTTAGTCCCGGTATGGAATGATTAATCTTATCTAATAGTCTCCGTAACTGAATGAAGTACACGCGGCTTGTTTTCCCATCTGATGTATAGGGAGGCATGGTCATTAACCCTTTAATTGACAGGTGTGATAATTGCTGCATGCCTTGAATATCTTTGACAAACATATCATATTCCCTGGTAGTTCCAACCTTATAGCCAGATTTTGTAGCTTCACCTCCCAGGTTAATTTCCAGCAGGACAGGTAGCTGTGGCTTCCCCCCCATCTGATGAGCTTCGAGCAATCGCGCCAGTCGCAGGCTATCCAAGGAGTGCAGATAATCAAAATTTTCCATTACAAGTCCAGCCTTTCTAGATTGTACGTGCCCGATCAGGTGCCATCGAATAATTGCAATATTCTGTAGTAAAGGTAATTTTGGTAACAATTGTTCGGGGTAGTTTTCAGCGAAATCCTGGGCGCCTGCCTCAATTGCAGCATTGATATTCTCAATAGCTTGATGCTTAGCCACCAGAATTACACGCACTTCCCCTGGATTTCTTCCGCAGAGAACTAATTTCTCATTGACCTCCTCATGTAACCTTAAATAATTATTCGCGATCTGACTGTGAAATTTCATTTCATTACAGTATCCAACTGAATAAAAGCACCAAACCTTCCCGTCCGCCCCTTATCCCGGCGATGTGAAAACCACAACTCTTCCTGGCAGGCTGTGCACATGGAAGAGTTTTCTACGGTATTCACGCCAGCCAGCCTGAATTGAAGTTCATTGATTTTTTTCAAGTCCAAATGATGGCTGCCATTACTTGTGCTGACAGCACTTTCTTCTGCGCAGCCTGGCAGTTCCTTAAATTGCGCAAATGTTTCCACGCCAACAGGGTAATGTTCCATGCAAATTGCCGGACCAATACCAGCTAGAAGGCTTTCGGGCTGGGACGCAAATTTTTCCTTCATTGCTTTAACCAACATGCCTGCCACATTTTTCAGCGTTCCCTGCCATCCAGCATGCGCCATCCCGGAAGCGTGATTTATGGGATCATAAACAAACAAAGGAACGCAATCCGCAAAACGCATCATGAGCGTTAATCCCGGTTTATCTGTGATGATGATATCAGCTCTCTGATGCGGTTCATTCACACGTCTGTGATTTGTTGCATACACCCAATCCGCGCTATGCACTTGCCAGACATCAAATACACCCTCAAGATCTAGACGATAAGCTTGCATAACCCGGTTTTTGTTTTCAGCTACGTGTTGTGGTTCATCCCCCACTGTCCCCCCCAGATTCAAAGAGTTCCATGGGGTGAGTGAAATTCCTCCATTACGGGTTAGAACTCTTGCCTTGACCGGTTTCCCTCCGAAAAGGTTGAAAGAAAAAGCACAGATACCATCCACCTCTTCATATTTCATGGAAGGCTCTCATTCTGAAGGGCAAATTTTTTATTTATGATTGCTTTACTCTCCCGCATTGTCTCTTCAAATAATGGCAGCCCATACCAGGCGGTGGTAATCCCGAATAGCATTCCAGTAGCTGTACGGAGGAGTGGCGTACTTTCCCTTACAGGCAGCCAGGTTAGATGGAGGGATAAAAGGGCTGGCAGCTGGCTAACGCCGTCAAATCCGATGGGAAGGATACCAGCTACTAACCAAACGTACCAAGGGATCGCCTTTAATTTTCGACCGCTAAATGTAAAGAAAATTGAGAAGAGCAACATCCCACCGTAAATGGCAACATCCCTTTCACAATAAGCGACCTTATAGCCTAGTTCTTCATTCCCTTTAAATGCTTTGGCCGACAATAGATCGTGCGGATTTAAGCCAGTCACTTCTTCATAGGTTTTCAAGTGTGTCGTCCCTGCTAATTCTCGCGGGTACGCTGCCTGTTCACCAAACATAAACCAGGAACGGTAAGCCAATTGGTGGCAAAGTGGGTTGTAGATGGCATGGATCACCTTCGCTGAGCCTGATAATCCAATCTTTTGTAAAACTGGTGCAAGGAAAGGTAAGCCAAGGTAGATTAGCAGGAATATGTTAATAATGGACATATAATGTTTGGTCAGCCATCTGCCGAAATGGTCTGAATTCGTAACCTGTTTTCCTTGTGCCAATCTATTGGCATATTTCGGATCAGAAACCAACAATCTGGCCTGTCGATCCCTCGCTGATACTAATGTGATCCGGATTGTATCCTCATCGTATGGAAAATACAGGTGGTAAGCACCAACCTCCAATACGGGTGTCTTACCCTGGTATGCCTGGTAGACACTTAGATCATCTTCGATATTTATTACAGCTAAATGGTGCGGAATTTCTTCGCGTAATGCAGATAGCTGGGCTATTACTTGATTTGTTTCTGCCTTATCTCTATCAATAATATATA
Organism: Anaerolinea sp.; assembly: GCA_013824865.1. Lineage (GTDB taxonomy): Bacteria > Chloroflexota > Anaerolineae > Anaerolineales > Anaerolineaceae > PNON01. The sequence continues at coordinate 43,544 of PNON01000015.1, forward strand.
GGAAAACATTAATCATAGCTACAATCCTACATCGATCAGATTGCCATATTGGGCGATTAATGCGAAGGTGCCAGTCAGCAGCATTAACCCGACAACAATCAAGATTGCCCCCATGACAATTTCTGTTGCGCGGATGACTCTTCTGAATTTGACCAGTACCTGTGATACCCAGGATACTCCCACAGCTGCCGCCAGGAAAGGTAGACCCATGCCCAATGAATAAAAACCAAGTAAAATCGCACCTTGCCTAGCATCACCGGTATTCATCGCCAGGGTTAAAATAGAAGCTAATACGGGTCCAATGCAGGGCGACCAACCAGCGGAAAAAAATACGCCCATAAGGAAAGATGATAAAAAACCAACCCTTTTGCTGCCAGGTGTCTGAAAGCGTTGGTCATATTCCAGAAAGCGGAAACGGTACAAGCCAATCATGTGAATGCCAAAAAGGATAACTATAACCCCTCCAAGCTTGGCAAGTAAATCACGGATGGAATAAAGCCATCCGCCTAATAAAGAAAAAGCCAGTCCCAATAGGACGAAAACTACACTGAACCCCAGGATAAATGAAATCCCGTGTGTTATAGTGATCCATTTCTTGACAACAAAGACCTCTCCATCCTTGTGGAGGACAGCCCGACCGCTGAGATAACCAATATAAGCAGGAACAAGAGGAAAAACGCAAGGTGATAAAAAGCTGGCCAGTCCAGCTATGAATGCAAAACCATAGGATATACTCATAGCTGTTATAGTCCCTCTTCAACAGTGATGCGGCTGGAAGAGGTCATTCCTTTAATGATAATATCGCCTGCTTCGTATTCGACGTGTGGTAACGTCCAACGCCATACCCATCTTGCATCTTCCGGCAGGCAGTTCACGCAGCCATGCGACCTGGCTTTCCCAAATTCATTGTGCCAGTATGCAGCGTGGACTGCCGCACCATCAGAAGTGAACAGAGTCGTCCAGCCGATGCCGGAAGTATCAAACGCTTCACCTTTTGAAGCATTTGCACTCATATGCAACGATACCAGTTTACGCCAGATGGGATGATCTCCTGGTGGAGTGCTCCAACCCTCGGATAGTTTCGGCCCCGTTGAAACCCGACAATAATATACTTCCCTTCCATTCTCATAAGCAGTGAGTGTCTGTCTGAGTAAGTTTACAACTATTTTCTTATCCTCAATCTCGGGGCTGAGAACACTCATATCCTCCGGCAGGATAGGACGACAGGCTTCAGCATTTGCATAGTAGTAATCCGGATAACTACCTACCATTTCAGATAAACGATAAAGTATCTGGCCGGTCTGATCCTGAGTAATCTCATCGCACCAGAATACTTGTCCATAATAGATCCTGGGTTTGTTAACTGTCCGCAACCAGTAACCACTTGGCGGTTGAGTTAGCACCAGGTCCGCGATGGGAACCGTGATCTCCACCCACATGCCAGGATTAGCCCCATATTGCGGAAGTTGGGTAAGCGGCGGGTTTGCCAGGTTCTTAACTGGCTGGACATAGGCACTATCGACATACCCTTTATCTGTTTCCACCCAACGCTGGTTAAATTCGGAATAGTTCACCCTGGAAGCAACGACCTCCCGCACCCAGGGGATAATTTCATCGCGATAGTAGGTTCCCACGTTAGAACTTTGTGTGTTTGGTTTAGCTTTGATATCAAAGGGAGATCCTTCCCCGCCAGCGCACAGTCTACCCAACCGCTCATAATTCGGGATTTGCGGTTGAAATTTATCTAAACGCAAAGTATTCCCCAGGTACGCTCCAGCCGCCAAACCCAGTGATC
>PNON01000016.1 GCA_013824865.1 Anaerolinea sp.
TTCATCACCGGCCTGGCAGAGATAACCGGCAGTTTTGAAGAAGCCATTGTCGAAAGTGGCCGTGTCCTGGCAGTTCAGGGCAGGGTGTTGCCTTCCACGTTGATGGATGTGCGCCTGGCTGCTGATATTATGCTTACCGAGCAGGATGCCGGTTTGCAGGTGAAAGGTGAATCCAGGATACCCAGGGCAGCCGGCAAAGTGAGACGCATCTGGCTGGAACCAGAAAACCCTCCAGCTTATCCCCCGGCTATCCAGGCCATCCTGTCAGCCGATTTGTTAATCATCGGACCAGGTTCTCTCTACACCAGCATTCTGCCTAATTTGCTTGTCCCTGATGTTGTTGATGCCATCAAAGCCAGTAGAGGAATGAAATTCTATATATGTAACCTGGCCACACAACACGGTGAGACGGACGGTTACAGCAGTGGAGATCATGTACGCGCCATCGAGAAACACATTGGCGGCCGCTTGTTTGATCTAGTCATATGCAATGATAATTGCGCCGGTGACCTGCCTGAGGGAGTCGATTGGGTAAGTTTGGATCCCGCGCTGGTATCTGATTACCCCTTCTATCAAACTGATCTGAGAAATAATGATAACCCCTGGCGCCACGATTCAAAGAAACTGGCTCAAACTATCATGGATATATACCTGGATCGGACAGGTCCTCTGCCTGAGAGGGAAATCGATCCCTCATAGTTGTCTATTCATTTGCCCATTCAAATGCGTTATGATAAAATTCCTTACTTTGAAATCATTTATTATCTTATGGAGGTGATAAAATGGCAATAAAAGTTGGTATCAATGGTTTCGGGCGTATTGGGCGCCAGGTCTTAAAGGCAGTCATGGATTTTCACGGCAAGGAATTGGAAGTCGTGGCTGTCAATGACCTTTTTGACTCCCAGACAAATGCACATTTATTTAAGTACGATTCCAATTATGGAATCTTCCAGGGAACTGTTCAAGTGGATGGCAATGATCTCGTCATCGATGGGAAGAAGATCAAGGTTTTCGCTGAAAAAGAACCGGGTGCACTTCCATGGAAGGATTTGGGCGTGGATATCGTCGTCGAATCGACTGGCATGTTCACCGATGCCATTGGTGACCCGGCCAAGGGTAAGTCCGGCGCTAATATTCATATTATCAAAGGCGGAGCCAGAAAGGTGATCATTTCTGCTCCTGCCAAGAACGAAGATCTGACTGTGGTGCTGGGTGTCAACGAAGATAAATATGATTCCTCCAAGCACCATGTAGTTTCCAATGCCAGCTGTACCACCAACTGCCTGGCTCCCGCTGCCAAAATCGTCCACGACAACTGGAAGATTCAATACGCGGTCATGACCACCATCCATTCCTATACCAATGATCAGGTCATCTTAGATCAGGGACACAAAAAAGAAATGCGCCGCTCGCGAGCTGCTGGTCTGAACATCATTCCTACCACAACCGGGGCTGCCAAGGCAATCGCACTCGTTATTCCAGAGCTTAGAGGCAAGTTTGATGGCTTCTCCATGCGAGTTCCTTCCCCGACTGTTTCGGTGGTTGACCTTGTCGCCACTGTCGAAAAAACGGTCACCAAAGAAGAGCTTAATGCTGCTTTTATAGCTGCCTCGAAAGGCGCTCTTAAGGGTATTCTGGGTTTTACCGCTGGCGAATATGGTGATCCGCTCGTTTCCACCGACTTCAAAGGTGATCCCCGGTCGTGCATTGTTGACCTCTCTTACAACATGGTGATGGGCGGCAACCTGGTGAAGGTGGTTGCCTGGTACGATAACGAGTGGGGCTATTCCTGCCGCACCGCGGACCTGGCTGCCCTAATGGCCAAATCCCTGTAGGATGCTGCGGGTTTTTTGCAGGAGCTAAAAAACAGATGAGGCGTAATGTCCCATGAGGGGCTTTACGCCTTCATTACATCTAACGGAGGAAATTATGTTCAGTAAAAAAACAGTAGTGGATCTGGATGTAAAGGGTAAGAAGGTCTTTGTACGGGTGGATTTCAATGTCCCCATCAAGGACGGAGTGGTGGGTGATGACACCCGCATCCGTGCAGCCTTGCCAACCATCGAGTACCTGCTCAATAATGGAGCGGCTGTTATATTGGCATCTCATTTGGGACGTCCAAAAGGCGGACCAGATATAAAATACAGCCTTAAACCAGTGGCTGGTCACCTTTCAAAATTGCTGGGAAAACCAGTGAAATTCGCTGAAGATTGCATCGGCCCAATAGCAGTGGCAGCTGCCAAAGCGCTCAAGGCAGGCGAAGTGCTTTTGCTCGAAAACACACGTTTCCACTTGGAAGAAGAAGCCAATAACCAGGGCATGGCTCGGGCTTTGGCTTCCCTGGCTGATCTCTATGTCAATGATGCTTTCGGCACAGCTCATCGCGCCCATGCCTCCACAGAAGGTGTTGCGCGTTACCTGCCTGCTGCGGCTGGTTTTCTGTTGGAAAAAGAGATCAAATACCTGGGTCAGGCCGTTGCAGCCCCCAAACACCCATTTGTCGCCATCCTGGGTGGTGCCAAGATCAGTGATAAGATCGGCGTTATCAAAAACCTGCTGCAAAAAGCAGATACCATCCTCATCGGAGGGGGCATGGCCAATACTTTCCTGAAGGCGCAGGGTTTTGATATGGCGGATTCGCTGGTGGAAGATGCAGTCGTGGAAACCGCGAAAGAATTATTGGCAGATGGCAGCAGTAAGCTGCTGTTGCCAGTAGATGTCGTGGTGGCTGATAAATTTGAAGAATCTGCAGCACACAAAGTCCTGCCGGCTGGTAATGTCCCCGCAGGATGGCGTGTACTGGATATTGGACCAGAGACGATCAAAGCTTATGGTAAGGTTATCAAGGATGCTGGCACAGTAGTCTGGAATGGTCCGATGGGTGTGTTTGAATTTGCGGAGTTTGCCAAAGGTACATATGGGGTTGCACAAGCTGTGGCTGATTCTTCTGCTATATCAGTTATCGGTGGCGGCGAATCCGTGGCAGCTATCCAGCAGTCCGGGCTGGCTGAAAAAATCACCCACATTTCCACCGGTGGCGGCGCGTCCCTGGAGATGCTGGAAGGGCTGGTATTACCTGGCGTGGCTGCATTGCAGGATAAATAACGGATCAACATAAGGAGTAATCCATGAAAATATCGCCCATACGTTGGATACTCGCTGTTGGACTGCTACTGGGATTGGGATTCATGCTGATCCAACTTGTGCCATATGGCAAGGATCACACCAACCCGGTTGTCCCAGCAGAAAATGATTGGGAGTGGGATTCACCCCGCACAGAAGCCCTCGTGCGGGGAGCCTGTTATGACTGCCATAGTAACGAGACCAAATGGCCATGGTATTCGAATGTAGCACCCATGTCCTGGTTAGTGACGCGTGATGTCCAGAAAGCCAGGTCAACGTTCAATTTCAGCGAGATGTCCCTTGAAAAAGGGAAGTTGCGGGTGAATGAAATGGTGAAAAGGGTTTCAGGGAATATAATGCCACCACTACAATATACTGCAATACACTCAGAAGCCAGATTTTCAACAGTCGAGCGGCAGGATCTTGTCAATGGTCTGCTAGCCACATTCAAATAACATACCGCAATATGAGGTTTGTATAAATAATCGCCTAGCAGGGTTATCCCTACGTTATACGATTAGATAATCCCATACGCCATCATTGCCTTGGCAACCTTAAGAAAACCAGCAATGTTTGCGCCCATGAGGTAATCGCCTTTTTTACCATAAACTTCAGAAGCCTCAAGACTCATCTTATGAATGTTTTTCATGATCACAAACAGCTTTTGATCCACTTCTTCGCGGGACCATGAAATCCGCATACTATTTTGAGACATTTCCAGACCAGAAACAGCTACTCCTCCAGCATTGGCTGCCTTGCCTGGTCCAAACAATACATTGTTATCCTGGAAAACCTCAATAGCATCCATAGTGGAGGGCATGTTTGCTCCTTCCGAAACACAGAAGCAGCCATTATTAACCATGGCCTGGGCATTTACTGATTCAATTTCGTTTTCGTGGGACGAAGGGAAAGCTATATCCAACTTTATGCTTTGTTCCCTGATCACATCCCAGATGCTTTTATCAGCATAATAAAGTACCTTGAATTTTTCAGCATATTCACTGATGCGACCTCTTCTGTAATTCTTAAGGTCAAGCAAGTAATCCAATTTTTTGGAGTCAATGCCTGCTTCATCAATGATGACGCCATTGGAATCTGACAAGCCGATGACCTTTCCGCCTAGCTGGATCACTTTTTCTACGGTATATTGAGCCACATTACCTGAGCCGCTAACCACCACCACTTTATCTTTAATATCCAACCCCCGAGTAGCCAACATTTCAGCAGCAAAGTAGGTTGCACCGTAACCAGTGGCTTCGGGGCGGATTAAACTTCCTCCGAATTCGAGGCCCTTACCGGTTAAGACGCTGGCGTTTTGATTGACAATTTTAAGATAATAACCATATAAATAACCGATTTCCCTTGCGCCTACGCCAATATCTCCAGCTGGAACATCTGTATCTGGACCAATATGACGGAACAATTCGCGCATGAAAGCCTGGCAGAAGCGCATAACCTCATTATCTGATTTACCTTTAGGGTCAAAATCAGAACCTCCCTTAGCTCCACCCATCGGAAGAGTAGTGAGCGAATTCTTAAAAATTTGCTCAAAACCAAGGAATTTAATAATCCCCAAATTAACAGAAGGGTGAAATCTTAACCCGCCTTTATACGGACCAATCGCATTATTGAATTGGACCCTAAATCCCCGATTGATCTGAACTTCACCACTATCATCTACCCATGGAACTCGAAATAATATCGCCCGATCAGGCACGACGATGCGTTCATAAATCTTGGCTTTAACAAAATCCGGATGTTTTATTATTGTTGGTTCAAGGGTAGTGAGAACTTCTTTTACTGCTTGAAGAAATTCAACCTGCCCTCTGTCTTTTTCATTAACTTTTTCGATAACATCCTGAATGACGCCCATAGAAATCTCCCATTCGTTTTTATACAAATGAACTACAGCTTTCAATGTAGCATAATAAACTTGAAGCATTAATTAAAAAGCGGGGGAAGTTATTAATATTTCATAGAAAAATGAAATTTATGCCTTAATAATCAGGCCTCTGCCACTGTGACCGTCCACAATAATTTTAAGTGGCGCAGAGAGTCTGACATGTTTGATGAACTTGGTTTCATCTACAACACTTTGCTTCTTAAGCCAATTCCAGTCGATACGATAGGGACTTGTAAACGGCATGGAAAAATATTTAACTCCAAGGTTGATTATATTGTGAAAATAATGGGAACCCTGACTTAATTCAACTCTCACATTGTCCTGAGTAGCTTCAATAATCACCTTGGCGCCGCAGATCTGCCCCCAGTTGACCGGAATTCCCAGCCACGGATCCAACGTTCCAAGCCTGCCAAATACAATCAAAATATATGGGCGATTCGCTTCCAGGAGAATATGATTGAATCCTTCTAATTCCTCTGCGATTGTATTGGTAAATTTTAGCTCAAAATTTTCCGGTTTTACATAAATAATGTCGAAAATATTTTCAAGAATACCATTACCAAGAACCGTTTCGGAGGCGACTACAGCATTATCGTCAAGCAGATCTTCCGGTTTGACCAGTAATTCTTCTGTTGGAATTGCCATATTCCGTACTTGCAGAAATCCAAAATTGGGCGGATCAAAAGTCATCGCGAATTCAATCTCCACCGGCGATCCCATGACTTCTTCGCACTTTGTCAACAATGAAACAATTAACTTGTTGAAAGGGATGATGTCAAGAACTAATAATGGAGCGAATGTCAAAGCACGTGGACCCGTATTCCCCATTCCAATTGAGAGGCGATCAGAATGGGGATCATAGGTGGAAACCAGGTATGCTAATGTCCCGTCTTTTTCAGCTGTTCTTAGATCTTCCTTGTGCATAAATTCTGTTTCTTTAATCGGGTTGTACTCGGCTGGTTCACCCATATTGATTACCCAGAATGAATTCTGAGTTTCATCTAATATTTTCTGGACTGATTCGAAAGGTGGAGATATTTTCGGGAAAGCAGGAGAGTAAGTCCATGATCTACCTCCATCCACGATAGTCTTCCCCAGACCTAAAGCAAGGTCTACAACTCCGTCAATAGGTTTGGCTGGTTTAAAAGGGTAAAAATTGTACGAACGTGCCACCCCGGAAAGTTCAGGATAAAACCGTCTTTCGTGACGCTTACCGACAACTTCCTGGATGATGACAGCCATTTTTTCATCATGAAGATTTAGGCTGGTCGCAAGGCAATAATCCTTGGCAATTTTGTAATATGTAGAAGCCCAGACAAACTTAATCGCTTCAACCAGTTTTTGGAATCGGGTATCCGTGTTTAATTGGTTATTTGGGATTAGCTTGGTATGGTAAACACCAGCGAATGGCTTGCTTGTGGTGTCTTCAAGTAAACCAGATGAGCGTACCGCCAGCGGTATGGATAGAAGCTTTATCAGGTTGCGTAGCTCACCTAGAATCTCAAAAGGCATATCAGCATTCTGAAAAGCATGTGCTATATGTTCATCTGAAGTATTTGAAAAGGCTATATCATATAATGCGTTACGCATCATAAATGCATCAAATACGGATGTCCCGATCACTGTCATTGGGGGAATATCAACCATGATTTCCGGGTATTCAATTGCCAGCTCATTCAACTTATGGTGGATGGTTATTAATCCGTGAGCTTTTCCTCCCAGCTCTTCCCTTCTGGAAAGGAGTGGGTCGGTTTCTCCGGCATCGTGAGCCATGCTAATAAATTGAAACTTGGCGGTCATATATAATTAGTATCTACCCGGTAACCCATCCGCGTTCCTGACAAGCCTTAGCAACCCGATCAATGGCAATGTTATATACTGCATCACGCATTGGAAGATTACTGCTGCGGGCATAATTGCTGATATCGATGTACACCGAAGTCAAATGCGCATCGAGTTTACTCAGGACTTCGTCTTTGCTCCAAAAATAATTCATATTGCTTTGCACCTGTTCAAAATAACTACAAATAACTCCCCCGGAATTTGCCAGGATGTCGGGAATGACCAAAATACCACGCTGATTAAGGATGGGGTCAACCTCCGGGTCAGTAGGACCATTGGCTGCTTCAGCAACAATCTTTACCTGAGAACTGATTTTATCCACATTATCGATTCGAATCTGGTGCTCGATAGCAGCAGGCACAAGAATATCGACATGCTGCTCGATCCATGTCTCACCAGGCAGGCATTCATAACCCAGACTCTCAGCCTTAGACTTGTCGATCTCTCCAAAGCGGTCAGTAATAGATAATATCTTATCGAAGTCAATACCCTCTTTTTTTCTGAAAGTATATGCTGTGTTTTCAATGTGGTTCAAGCAGGAAATTGCAGTAACAACGCCACCCATCTGTTGGTAAAGCTGGACAGCGTGTTGGCCTACCGATCCGAAACCCTGAAAACTGGCCCTAGTCTTTGAAATATCAATTCCCATCTCCTTCAGTGCTTCGCGTATCGCAATGACTACACCATAACCGGGTGCTTCTCTTCTACCTTTTGAGCCTGCATGGTTGATGGGCTTACCGGTTATAAATCCGGGACTTTTGGATCCATGAATAGTTTCATATTCATCAAGCATCCAGAGCATATGTTGCGGGCTGGTCATTAAGTCAGGGCCCAGAATATCCCAATCGGGTCCGGTTATGTATGCGGTCTGGCGTACAAATCCACGGCAGATCCTCTCCTGTTCCTTTTGACTGAGGATATGTGTGTCACACGCGACGCCCGAACTACCGCCTCCTAATGGCAGGTTCGTAACCGCACACTTCCATGTCATCCACATAGCCAGAGCGCGGATTGTATCAATTGTCTCTTGTGGATGAAACCGTATTCCGCCTTTTGTGGGGCCACGCGCATCATTGTATTGAACTTTGTATCCCATTAAAGTGATTGTTCTTCCGTCATCCATGTATATAGGCAAGCTGAAATGGTACTCCCGCATAGGAACGCGCAAGAATTCACGCAGCGAGTGATCAAGGCCAAGGATATCCGAAGAACGATCAAATTGCTTTAATGCGGTCTCGAAAATATTGTAAGGCCGATTGTTTGTCATTCTATTCTCCCGAATCTTGTGAATTCACTGAAACAAGCATATAACCTAAGCCTGGTTTGCTGATAATGACCGTGGGGTGAGATGGGTTGCTTTCCAATTTCCGTCGCAAAGCATGGACATAAGATCGGAGATAATCTATTTCATGTCGGAATTTTGGACCCCATACCGCAGATAAAAGTTGTTCATGTAGCAGAACCTGATTACTGTGTCTCGCAAACTCCAGTAATAAATTGTATTCCGTTTCTGAAAGATAAATTTCCTCTCCATCAACAGTTACCTGGCGGCGCGGCAAGTTTATTTTAAAAGAGGAGCAAATAATCTCAGCGTTAGTAGATGTTGAAGCAATCGCATAGCAGCGCTTTAATAATGCACTTATGCGGGCGAGCAGTATTTTAGAATTAAAGGGCTTGGTAATGAAGTCATCTATCCCGGTGTTATAAGCCCGCAAGATAATTTCAGGATTCGTTATTGTTGAAAGAACGATAATGGGAATCTCGGAAAATTCGCGGATCCGGCAGATCATTTCGTAACCATCTATGTTCCCCTGAAGAATGATCTCTGAAATTATCAAAATAGGCTGCTCTTGGGCAACCATTTCTACTGCTTTCTCGCCATTATTGGCAGCTTGAACATCATAACCAGCTGTGCTAAGTACCTGGCGCACCAGCGAAATATGTTTTGGATCATTATCAACAACTATGATACATTTGGGTTTCATTTACGCCAGGTCTTCAAGTTTAATCTGATTTTGGTTTATGAATTATAGTGCATTTCAGGGCTAACTGCTCCCGTTTCCGAATCGCATGGGTGATATAAATATTGATAGGTGATAAAATTTTTATCGGGAACATATTATTGATTTGGGCGTCTATTAAATGATATTCTAATTTGTGTTAATATATACTGAATGGCGAGGGTAGAATGATATTCACAAAAAAACCAGCTTTGATCATCGGCCTGTTCATCGCAATTTTAACGGGTGCTGCCTGCAATTTCCCCACTGTTGCAAATACTATGGAGCAGGAGAACCTCATCTATACCCAGGCTGCCCACACCATTGTTGCGCGACTGACGGAATCGGTAATTGAGACCTTTATTGCACAGAAGACCCAGGAAGCTCGCCAGGATAATACCCAAATACCAACGCAACCGGCTACGCCAACAGCCACCCCTGAGCTTCCAACGCTGACAAACACCCCGCTGCCTCCCACAGCCACAAACACTCTGGTTCCACCCACTTTCACCCCCCGCCCGCTACCCTGCGATTGGGCACAATATGTGAGTGATATCACCATAGATGATGGAGAAATCATTCCTGCTGGAGATGGTTTCTATAAAATTTGGCGGTTGAAGAATATTGGTGCTTGCACCTGGACAACAGATTACGACCTGGTGTTTGTTTATGGAGATCAAATGGGTGCTGTTAAAGCGATGTCTCTTCCCCATGCAGTGCCTCCAGGTGGCACTATTGATTTAGGGGTGTATCTTTATGCGCCAGAGGCTAAGGGCATTTATACCGGTTATTGGAAACTACGTAATGAATCGGGATATGAATTTGGCATTGGTCCAAATGCCAATCGGGAGTTCTGGGTGGAGATTGTCGTCCAGAAGCCTGCCGGCCCACTGAACACCCCGTTTGACCTGGTTGCCAACTATTGTTTGGCAAAGTGGAGTAATGACCACAAAATACTGCCATGTCCAGGCAGTGATTCATCCACTGCTGGTTTTGTAATCAGGTTGAAAAATCCATGGCTCGAAAAAGGCGGTCAGGATGATGAACCTGCCTTATGGATGCATCCCGAGTTCATCAAACACGGTTCGATCACAGGCCAATATCCTCCTGTTCTCATCCAGGATGGCGACCGATTTCGATCCGCTGTTGGCTGCTTGAAGAATGCAATAAAATGCAATGTGGTGTTCTCTTTGTATTATTCAGCTGACGGTGGGACTATCACCAATCTGGGCACCTGGACGGAAGTCTATGATAAGGCAATCACACCTGTGAATATTGACCTTTCCTTTCTGAAAGGGAAGAGTGTAGTTTTCTACCTGGTGGTGGATGCCAATGGATCTTATAAGGATGATGATGCGTTCTGGCTAGCTCCGAGTATTTATTAAATTTCCAAGGATTATCAATAACAGGGATGAGGCACCATCCCTGTTTTCATTGTGAGATGGTATTTCACCTGCTATAATCGGGATGTTTCGCCACCCGAAATTATTCTTTCATCCAGGAGTAACCGTATGAGAAAACCGCTAGTTGCCGGGAATTGGAAAATGAATAAAACCGTCGAGCAGGCCAGGGAGTTGGCATCTGATCTGCTTCCTGGATTGCAGGATGTCTCAGCAGTCGAAAGGGTCATCTGTCCGCCATTTACAGCATTGCTGCCGATTTGTGCCATGCTGAAAGGCACAGATATTGGCCTGGGTGCCCAAAATCTGCACTGGGAGACCTCTGGTGCTTACACTGGCGAAGTATCACCCGCCATGGTGAAAGAATTCTGTCAGTATGTGATTCTGGGTCATTCAGAGCGGCGGACTTATTTTGGTGAAATTGATGAGACAGTGAATAAGAAAGTCAAAGCCGCGCTTGAGATTGGCCTGACGCCAATCGTTTGCATCGGCGAGACCCTGGCGGAATTTGAAGCCGGCAGAACGGCTGAAGTTCTCACCCGCCAGGTATTGCTGGGATTGGCTGATCTCACTGCTGACCAGGGCGGAAGGATTGTTATCGCCTATGAGCCGGTCTGGGCTATCGGCACCGGTAAGGCTGCCAGCGGCATTGGTGCTAATGATGTGGTAGCTAAGGTGATCCGCCCTGCCCTGTCCAGCTTGTTTGGGGAGGATGTCTCTTCTTCCATCCGCGGACTATATGGGGGATCTGTCACAGGGGAGAATGCAGCAGAATTCTTTGGTCAACCAGAAATTGACGGCGCCCTGGTGGGTGGGGCATCCTTAAAGGTGCTCAACTTTCTGGAGATCGTAAAAGCAGCTGCAAAATGAAAAACAAAGCCGCAGGCAAAAAAGCTTGCGGCTTTTCTTGTTCCAATGTGAAATCTTTATCCAGTGCCAAACTGGCGGTCGCCAGCGTCTCCCAAGCCTGGAATGATATAACCGATCTCGTTCAATTTCTCATCAATGGCTGCCAGGTGGATGGGTACATCCGGGTGTGCGGTTTGCAGGGTATGAATACCCTCGGGTGCGCCAATCAACCCAACAAAGCGGATGTTCATCACTCCCCATTTCTTGAGCAGATCCACGGTGGCGGTTGCGGATCCGCCAGTGGCTAACATCGGATCCAAGACCAGGCATATGGATACCCGTGGCAGGACAGGCAGCTTGTTGTAGTACTGCACCGGTTTCAAAGTCCGTTCGTCCCGGTATAATCCAATGTGCCACACCTCAGCGGAAGGAAGCAGCCCCCACACGCCCTCCACCATACCCAAACCCGCCCGAAGGATGGGTACGAGGCCGATCTCGTCTTCAACTTCAAACGATTTGGCTTGACCCATCGGGGTTTCAACCAATTTTGGTTTCAACGCCAGGTCTGCTGTGGCTTCATACGTAAGCAATACAGCCAGTTCTTTCACCAACTCCCGGAATTTTTGTGGATCGGTATTCTTATCTCTGAGGATGGAAAGCTTATGAGCAACCAGTGGATGTTTTGATGCGAAAACATTGGGCATGGCGATCTCCTTGAAATCAACAAATATATTATAGCTGTTTTTCCAATGGGCATTCCAGATACGGGTATAATCTAAGTCATGGCAGATGCAACCGACCGAATGATTTCCCCACAACCACGGGTTGAAGACCAATATGTTGGCGCAATCCGCCCCAAGACCCTGGATGAAGTGATTGGGCAGGATAAGGTGCGCAGTAATTTGAAGATCCTGATCGGCGCAGCCAAAAAGCGCGGTGAGGCAATGGATCACGTGCTTTTTTACGGACCTCCCGGGCTGGGTAAGACAACACTGGCACACGTGCTGGCCAACGAGATGGAGGTGAGTATAAAAGTCACCTCCGGCCCGGCAATTGAGCGGGCAGGAGACCTGGCTGCCATCCTCTCCAACCTCCGTGCTGGGGATATCCTCTTCATTGATGAGATCCACCGCCTTGGTCGGGTGGTGGAGGAGATTCTCTACCCTGCCATGGAAGACTTCGCGCTGGATATAATAATAGGTAAAGGACCAGCGGCACGATCCATCCGCTTGAAACTTCCCAAATTCACAGTGGTCGGTGCTACGACCCGTCTTGCTCTTGTAACAGCTCCTTTACGGGCGCGATTTGGGGCGCTTTACCGGCTGGATTTTTACGATATTTCAGCTGTGAAAAAGATCGTTACGCGTGGCGCCCGTGTATTGGGGGTGAGTGCTGATGAGGCAGGCATCCAAGAGATTGCCACCCGCGCCCGGGGTACACCACGGGTTGCGTTGCGCCTGCTACGCCGGGTACGCGATTTTGCCCAGGTGAAGGCAGACGGATGCATCACTGGTGAGCTCACCCGTTCTGCTCTGGATCTGTTGAATGTGGATACTTCCGGGCTGGATGATGTCGACCGGAAAGTGCTGTCCACCATCATCGAAAAATACAACGGCGGCCCGGTGGGGTTAAATACCATCGCTGCGTCCATCAGTGAGGAACCTGACACCATCATGGATGTGGTGGAGCCCTATCTACTACAGTTAGGTTTTTTGGACCGCACCCCGCAGGGGCGCATTGCCACCGCCCTGGCGTATCAACACCTGGGATTGCCCTATAACGATAGAGTCCAACCCACCCTGTTTGAAGAATAATCACCGTGCGCACTGCTGATTTTGATTACTACCTGCCACTCGAGCGGATCGCCCAGGTACCCCTGGAACCGCGTCATTCTTCCCGACTGCTGGTTATGGATAGAACGACGAACGAATTACAGCATAAAACCTTCTGGAATCTGATCGATTATTTGCAGCCTGACGACTTGCTGGTCATGAATGATACCCGGGTCATACCTGCAAGGATATTTGCCCGCAAGCTTCCCGGGGGCGGCAAGGTGGAGTTGCTGTTGCTGCGCAAAGATGGGGACAAGACCTGGGAGGTGTTGGTAGGTGGAAGCGGAATGCGTCCTGGACGCGAAGTTGCTGTTGGTGATGGACTTCACGGGCTGGTGACTGAAGAGCTGGATGATGCCCGCAGGATGATTGAATTTAGTGAGCCGGTGGAACATCACCTGGAGAAGGTGGGTCATGTTCCCCTGCCTCCTTATATTCACACGCGGTTGGAAGACGCGGAACGTTACCAGACGGTATATGCCCGTCAACCCGGCTCGGCTGCTGCCCCGACCGCCGGACTCCATTTCACACCCGAGTTATTGGATAGGTTGCTTCAAAAGGGAGTGCAAATAGCATATGTGGATCTGCATGTTGGGCTGGATACCTTTGCCCCGGTCACTGAGGAACACGCCGATGAGCATCGCATCCATTCAGAGTGGTGCCAGCTGACACAGGTCACAGCCGATGTGATCAACGCGACCAAAGCTATCAATCGCCGCGTGATTGCTGTGGGGACGACCAGCGTCCGTACACTCGAATCTGCTGCGGTCAAATCCCAGGGAGGGATCGTCCAAGCATTCAGCGGTCCGACAAATTTATATATCCTCCCGGGGTATCCATTTAAGGTGGTGGATGCCATGATCACCAACTTTCACCTGCCAAAATCCACCCTGTTGATGCTGGTTAGTGCTTTTGCTGGACGCGAACGCATCCTAAGCTCCTATGCTACAGCGGTCGAGATGAATTACAGGTTTTTCAGCTTTGGGGATGCAATGTTGATATTGTGAATAATCCCACGAAGAACTCCTTAAATGATCTTGAAGAAAAGATCGTCACCTGTAGGATATGCCCGCGTATGGTGGCGTGGCGTGAGGAAATAGCCCGTGTCAAACGCCGGGCATATCTGAATGAGGAATACTGGGGTAAACCTGTTCCAGGTTTTGGAAATACAAATGCGCGGATACTGGTGGTGGGGCTGGCGCCTGGAGCGCATGGATCCAACCGCACTGGCAGGATGTTCACTGGAGATGCATCTGGGGATGTGCTTTTTCGCAGCCTACACAAATTTGGATTCGCCAGTCAGCCGGTATCACATTACCAGAAAGATGGGTTGACGCTTCACGATATGTTTATTAGCGCCATTTGCCGATGTGTTCCGCCAGGAAACAAACCCACCCCGCAGGAGATTACCAATTGTATGCCATATTTGGGAGCAGAATTGGCTTGCCTGGAACAATGTGAAGGCATTGTTGTGCTTGGACGAATTGCCTATGATGGGATAGTCAGGGTGTTTTCACACATAGGCATTGACCTGCCGAGAAATGAGTTCTCCCATGGAAATCTCATCCGGTCATCCACAGGAAGATTCTGGGTACTTCAATCCTACCACCCCAGCCGGCAAAACACTCAGACGGGCAGGTTGACTGAGGATATGTTTAACCAAATCTGGGCAACCGCTGGAGCACTACTTTATAATCATGGATCAATGATGGATATTCGAGAATATAATCGCGTTCTGGGAATTCTGGATGAACATAATCGTAATGATAATTCCTAGTTTTTCATACATCAATACCGATACATTGAAGTTTGATAGGAGGTCGGATGAAAACCAAGCTTCTAGGGTTGATTTTTCGGATTGCGAAAAGCAAATTACTGAGACCAATAATAGGATGGTGTTTTATTAATACGATCGACCTACTTCCACTCAATAGAATAACCGAAACACCTCGTGTTATTGCTTTTTATCACCCAAGACCATCTTACAAAATTCATGTATTGATTGTTCCCAGGAAAGTGATTGGAGAATTTACAGAAATCGATTTAATTGATGCAGATTTGATCAAAGAAATGTTCACGGTAGCGAACATGGTGATCAATAAACTGGATTTATCGAAAAAAGGTTATTCATTAATTCTCAATGGTGGAACAAAACAGGAAATTAAACAAGTACATTTTCATCTCGTTTCTGAAGATTAATGTACGTCCATATATGATTATTTTACATATAAACGGAAATTATTCCTTATGGTAATAGGATCAACTGATGAATAGTAAGAAATCTCATAAGGTAATAATCATCATCATGATTGCTTTAGTGGTGGATGTTATTGGGTTCGTGATATGGGGATTAACACCACAGAGACCTATGCCGGAGGCGATGGCTTATTTGGAAAGTAGCAGAAATGTTTCTGTTGAAAAGAGCAGGTGGTTGGCTTTTATTCCAAAAGAAAACAAGACGAATACAGGTTTCATCTTTTACCCTGGTGGACGTGTGGATTACCGCTCTTATGCACCGCCGGCATTCAAACTAGCAGAGGAAGGATTGCAGGTGGTGTTAGTACCCATGCCGCTCAACCTTGCTGGATGGAAACCTGACAAAGCATGGGAAATCATGCAAAAATATCCGGGGATCAAACATTGGGTCATTGGCGGGCACTCGTTGGGTGGTTCCATGGCAGCAAAATTTGCTTATGAAAATCCCGATATTGTGGATGGGTTAATCCTATGGGCATCTTATCCTGCGAAAAGGAATTCCCTGGCTGATACAAGCCAGCGGGTTATTAGCATCTATGGCAGTCGGGACGGGGCGGTAGATAAGGAAATGTATGATAATTCCCACAAACTACTCCCCGATGATGCCATATTTGTTGAAATTGAGGGGGGCAATCATACCCAGATGGGCTGGTACGGTCCACAAGATGGCGATTTGGATGCAACCATCACGCGTGAAGCCCAACAGCAGATACTTGTTCAGAGAACTTGGGACTTCATCTCCTCCCTGTTCTGGTAGAACAATGCTCCCGGCTCATGACAGCATACAATAGATGGGGATATATGGCGAAGATTGGAAATATTTAGGAGCCTGGCAAAATCAAGGATCGTGAAATAAGAATTTAAACTAAAATAGTCCGGATTGATCCGGACTATTTTAGTATTGATATTATCGTTTCAGGGCATTCCAGCCAGCATACGCCGCGGTTTCGCCCAACTCGGACTCAATCCGAAGCAACTGGTTGTACTTTGCCACGCGGTCAGAGCGGGCAGGAGCGCCGGTTTTAATTTGGCCCATATTCAAGGCAACAGCCAGGTCAGCGATGGTGGAGTCTTCGGTTTCGCCGGAGCGGTGAGAGGTGACAGCCCGCCAGCCTGCACGCTGGCAGGTCTCCACGGCTTCGATGGTCTCAGTCAAGGTGCCAATCTGGTTTAATTTCACAAGCAATGCATTGCAGGCTTTTTCCTTGATGCCGCGGCGAACGCGCTCCGGGTTGGTAACCAGCAGGTCATCGCCGACGATCTGGATCTTATCGCCTATTTCTTTGGTTAAAAGTTTCCAGCTCTCCCAGTCATCCTGAGCCAAACCATCTTCGATGGATACGATCGGGTATTGTCGTACCCAATTCAACCAGAATTCGACCATCTGCTCGCCTGAGAGCATCTTGCCTTCCTTGCGAAGGTTATATTTCTTGGTTTCTTCATCATAAAACTCTGAAGCTGCGGGGTCAAGTGCTATGCAAACTTGTTCACCAGCTTTGTATCCAGCTTTTTCGATGGCTTCCAGAATGACTTCCACCGCTTCATTATTTGCCTTTAATGCCGGCGCATAACCGCCTTCATCACCAACCAGGGTGGCATAGCCACGGGATTTGAGGACTGTCTTGAGTGCATGGTAGATCTCAGCTCCCCAACGCAGTCCTTCAGCAAAATTGGGTGCGCCAAGCGGCATGACCATAAATTCCTGGGCATCGGTGGACTGCCAGGCGGTATGGGCACCGCCGTTGAGGATGTTCAACATGGGCACAGGCAGCACATGGGCATACACTCCGCCGATATAACGGTAGAGCGGCAGGCTAAGGGCGGCTGCGGCAGCTCGTGCAACTGCCAGGCTTGTGCCGAGCATGGCATTGGCTCCCAGCTTGGATTTATTCTTGGTGCCATCCAGTTCCAGCATCACGCTGTCGATGGCTTTCTGCTCCACGGCATCCCAACCCAGCAGTTCATCCGCAATCAGAGAGTTTACCTTCTCCACCGCTTTTAAGGTGCCTTTGCCATTGTAACGTGCCTTGTCGCCGTCGCGCATCTCCAGCGCCTCGTGGATGCCGGTGGACGCACCGGATGGGACAGCAGCCCGCCCCCAGCTGCCATCTTCCAGGATCACTTCCACTTCCACAGTGGGATTGCCGCGGGAATCAAGGATCTCCTGGGCGATGATGGATTCAATTGTTGTGCTCATAGGTATTCCTTTCCGGTTGAATATTCTCTGCTGCTTCCAGCAGTGATTTTCTATTTTCGCTCACCCAGGATCATCAACGCCCGGAGAGACTTTCAAATATTATCACAAATCCAATCAGTTATAAGGCCTCACCAAGACCTGCCCGCGCGCAGACCGCTGTGATGAACGCAGTAAACAAGGGATGAGGGTGATTGGGCCTGGAGAGGAATTCGGGGTGGAACTGGGTACCCACCATGAACGGATGATCTTTCAATTCCGCGATTTCAACCAATTTACCATCCGGGCTTAGACCGGAGAACACCATGCCGTTTTGCCCTAATACCTCCCGATAAGCGTTATTAAATTCAAAGCGGTGCCGGTGTCGCTCCTGGATTGCATCCACCTGGTAGGCATGAGCAGCTTGTGTGCCGGGCTGCAGGACGCAAGGATATAACCCTAATCGCATCGTTCCGCCCTTATCGGTGATATCTATCTGATCATCCATCAGGTCGATCACCGGATGAACCGTATGCAGGTCAAACTCAGTGCTGTTTGCGGATTCATCTTTTAGTATGTAGCGTCCAAATTCCACCACCATCAGTTGCATACCCAGGCATAGACCGAGATAAGGCACCTTGTTTTCCCGCGCGAAGCAGATGGCGATGATCTTACCTTCTATGCCGCGACCGCCAAATCCGCCAGGAACCAGGACGCCGTCACATTGTTTAAGGATGTCCATTCCTTTCCCCATTTCCAGATCGGAGGAATGCAGCCATTGAATATCCACCTCCACCCCGGATTGGATTCCGGCGTGTTTCAAGGCTTCCGCCACACTCATATAGGCATCGTGCAGTTCGACATACTTGCCGATCAGAGCCACCTTGACCGTTGGTTTGGTCTTTTTCACTTGCTCCACCAGCGCCTTCCATTCTGTCCAATCCGGTAAGTGAGGCGCTTCCAAGTTTAAGCGCTGGATAATGTAATCTGCCACCCCGGCATTCTCCAGGATGAGTGGTACTTCATAGAGCACGGGTACAGTGGGCAGAGGGATTACCGCCCTTTTCTCAACATCACAGAATAACGCGATCTTGCCGATAAGCTCTTCATCCACAGGCGAATCCGACCTGGCGATGATCATATCCGGAGAAATTCCTAACGAACGCAAGTCACGGACGGAGTGCTGGGTGGGCTTGGTTTTTAATTCACCATTCGCGCCGATGAAAGGCAGCCAGGTGACATGGACGAAGAGGGTGTTTTCCCGCCCAAGGTCGCTACGTAGCTGACGGATGGCTTCTAAAAATGGCTGTCCTTCAATGTCACCGACCGTGCCGCCCACTTCCACCAACACGATATCTGCGCCGGTACTTTTCGCGACTGTAGCAATCCGTTTTTTGATCTCGTTGGTGATATGCGGGATTACCTGGATGGTGCCCCCCAGGTAATCACCCCGGCGTTCCTTGGCAATCACTTCTGCGTATACCTGTCCTGTGGTTGCATTGCAGGCGCGGTTAAGCCGGATATCAATGAATCGCTCATAATGTCCGAGGTCAAGGTCGCATTCCGCTCCATCATCCAGCACATAAACTTCCCCATGCTGGTACGGGCTCATGGTGCCCGGATCGACATTGATGTAAGGATCCAATTTTTGAATCGCGACATTAAAACCACGCTCTTTTAATAGCCTGCCAGTGGCAGCTGCGGTAACCCCTTTGCCAACCGAGCTCACTACCCCGCCAGTGAAAAAGATGTATCTTGTGCCTGTCATTCTTTACTCCTGGAGTAGTAAGATAAATGAGGACGTGGTTTCATGGTTGTCTCCACGGAAAGATTATTTCCCAATTCACCGGGCTTATTCGGATTATCTGACCAGAATGAAATATCAGCATTACCTAATAAAAGTGTATCATAATCCCGTCAACATAGAAAAAGCGCCCGGTTGGGCGCTTTGGTCTCTTCAGAATCTACTTTACTTTGTTCTCCAGGGTGCGGGCAAGGATATCATCCTGCTCATGGGAAGTGGATTTATCTTTGCGTAACTTCTCAGCCCGACTCTTGGAGGTTTTGGCTTTGTCCATGGCAGCTCGTAAAACGATTTCCATATATGTTGGGTCAGGTTCGGTGTTTTCAGATTCAAAAGCAGCTAAATCAGCTTCGTATGAACCTTCGCGACGGGGTTTACCGCTGCGGCTGGGTTTACGGGCGGGCTTTCTGGTATCCTTCTTGCGTTCTGATGTGTCTTCCAATTGCACTGGCGCTTCTTCTTTGACTGGGGGTTCCTGTAGCGCCTTCAGGCTCAGCTTGATCTGTTTCTTCTTACGGTTCACATCCAGGATCATCGCTTCAACTTCGTCGCCTTCTTTGACAACATCACCGGTGGTTTTAACATAACCGTGAGCCAACTCGCTTATGTGGATAAGACCCGGTCGTTCAGCACCGATTTCAACGAATACACCAAATTTTTCCAGCCGGACAACCTTCCCCTTGACAACCATCTCAGCCTTCAAGTCTTTCCAATCCAACCCCAGGGGTTGATGCATGGTTAATTCCACACGTCCTTCTTTTACTTTCTTAACCCACACGTCCAGTTCCTGGCCTTCGCTCAGGACTTCACTCACCATTTTGATGGGCTGATCTGGTTTTTCTGAAACGATTTGCGAGACATGCAGATAAGCCGGATTTCCTGTTCCAATATCCACCAGCGCACCAGCCAGGCTAACTTTTACCACTTTGCCGGCAAAGTGGGTCTTTGGTTGTATTTCATTTGATTGATTAACGCTGGTATCCATTGCGTTTCACTCCCATTAATTTCTATTATTAAGCGAACGAAAATTATACTCGAAGGCAGGCAACCTGTCAATTACATCAAAAAGACCCAAAAAGGGTCTTGTGCCGAAGGAGGGATTTGAACCCTCATGAGGAATACCCCACTACGCCCTGAACGTAGCGCGTCTGCCAGTTCCGCCACTTCGGCTAAGTGGGATTATTTTACCAGACTTCCAACATTTGTCAAAGGCAACTGGCAAACAAGAATCTCATAATTCACATAATCCCCCATCATTGTAAGAGAAGCACTGATACTCTTGTTATATCCCAACACAATATTCCAGATTCATTCTCCCGCAAGACCCTTCGCGGATAGACCGATCACGCTTTCAGCCGCCTGGATGCATTCAGACGCGTGGCCATCGATCACCAATTCCACTCGATGGTAGTTTTCCCAGTTGTTCGGCGGTGTATGGTAGACCACGAGCACCGCTTCCCCGGTGGTTGAATCCACCCATTGTGTTACCTGGAATTCAACATCATTAATTACACTGATATTTTCAGACACTGTCCAAGTTTCGGGCACGCCATGACCCAGATTGTCGTGCAGGCTGCAGCCATATTGCTGATGAATAAGTTCATAAGCGTCCTGCCCGTGGGTGGTCTGGTTGCCGCTTGCCTGCAATACTGCCTGCCAGACGGATGGATCATATGTCAGTTCCATCAGCATGTAGTATCCGATCTGTGCTTTGGCATGGGACGGTGAGGTTTCTGTGGGCGGAATGGCTGTTGGTTTGGCGGCCGCTTCTGTAGCATCAAACTGCGGTTCAGTTGCGGCCTGATCCACTGGTTTGGGTTCTGATGTCTTTGGAATTTCCTGTGTGCCGAGGATGGCAGGAGTACCGCATCCGAGAACTAACAGACAGAGTACCAGGGTGATGAAGAGTAAGGTTTTTCGACTTTTCATGGCTGCCTCTTATATCCTTTAGAAGCTCCAATTCATCCGAAACATCTTCTAACCAGAAGATGTTTGCGATCCAGGTGCATGATTATACTGATTATATGCTTTGTGATTAATGTCATCAAAAGAAAAAAGGTTGTTTCCTGTGCACCTGGGTATAATACATTAATCAACCTTGTCTAATAGCAATTTTATAGCCATTTAATATTTCCCACCAGAGGAGTGATCATGTCAATTGAACCGGGTTTAGTTGGTGAAATGCAAATCACTGTGCAGGAAAGCGACACAGCCCGCTTTAGCAGTGGAGAGAGGCTGCCACCCGTTTTCAGCACCCCATTGGTCATTCGCCTGCTCGAACGGACTGCACACCAGACCATACTGCCACACCTGGCGCCTGATCAGGGCAGCGTGGGAGCAGTGGTGAACATCCGCCACCTGGCTGCCACGCCGGTCGGGTTCAATGTCCGTGCTCGGGCTGAGGTGCTCGCAGTACAAGGCCGTCGGGTTCGCTTCAAGGTAGAAGCCTGGGATGATTTTGAACTGATTGCGGAAGGCGAGCATGAGCGATACATTATCGACATGGCCCGCTTTATTGAACGCGTTGAAAAGAAACGCAGGGATCACAAACACACTCCACATCCTGCTGACACTCCCGCGTTGAAATAATCCAGGAAGCGATCGCCGCTACTGGTTAAGCCACCTGGCAGCAGCTTTCGGCAAGTCCAATACAGAACCAATCACTGTCTTGCATTTCGGGATGGAATCCAGGAAATATTTTCCGTACTTCTTGCTCAGAATACGCTTATCCAGCACCACCACCACTCCCCGGTCGGATTGGGTGCGGATGAGCCTGCCAAACCCCTGGCGGAATTTCAAGATAGCTTCCGGCAGCTGGTATTCGTTGAATGGGTCTTCAAATGTCTCCGAACGCGAAGCGATTATCGGGTCCGAAGGTACGTCAAATGGTAACTTAACAATCACCACCACCGATAGCGCTTCGCCTGGCACGTCCACCCCTTCCCAGAAAGAGCGAGTCCCCAGCAAAACTGCCTTTTCCGTCGTTTTGAAGTTCTCCAGTAGTGTGGCCGCGGATGCCCCCTCCCCCTGTTCGTAGATTTCAATTCCGTGCGCACCCAGCGCGCCGCTGATTGCATTTGAGGTTTTCTTTAGTTGGGCATAAGAAGTAAACAGAACCAGCGCCCGGCCATTGGTTTCCTTGCACAGGCGAATGATGGCGCTATTCACCTCTCCTTGGTGTCGGTCACCTTCGGTATGCTCAGGAATATCATTCACCAAGTAAAGGAGCGCCGCGTTCTCATAATCGAATGGCGAACCCACTGCCAGCTCGTCGGCATCCTCAGCATTCAGCCGACCACGTATGTAGCCAAAATCACCTGCCGCTGTGAGCGTTGCGGAAGTAACAATGATGCTGTTCTTTTGGTTCCACATATGCTGCTGCATCAACGTTCCAATGTGGAGCGGTGCGGCTTGCAGGCTTAAGCGGTAACCGTTGGGTGCCAGTTCTGCCCAGTATATGCGGTCTTTCTCCGGTGCAGACACCAATCCGTTCAGGTTAATCTGAATTTCCATCAGGCGGCGGATCATATTGCCAATTGAACCCTGCACGTCCACCAGGTCATCCGAAGCATCCGCCAGATTCTCGCCCACCCAGGTGTATATCTTATTCAATGTTGCGCTCAATAGTTTGAAGTTTTCATACAGATCATCCCACACAATCTCCACTTCGGTCCAATCTGGTTGAACACGCGTGGCGGGTGTGATGCGCACCTGTTGGGAATAGGTGCCCAGCTTTCGGCCTTCCCGTTGATTTTCCAGGAATTGATCAAGGGTGATGAAAAAGCGCTTCACCAGATTCTCCACATGGAATGCAAAATCCGTTGCCTGGCGCACCAGCACAGCCTGTGCGGCGCTGTCTGATGGTTGCGTGAAATGGCGGATGGTGTTGAGGTAGCGCCCTAAAATGCCGGAGCTGGAACCGCCCAGTTCGCGCATCAGCCTATCCAGGTCCATCTGGCTGATCTTGAAGCTTAGCGCATTGGTAGTGGCTTCCTCCAAATGATGACCTTCATCCACCACCAGGTAGTAATATTCCGGCAGCACCCGGCTGCCAGTGGCAATATCTGCCAGCAGCAGTGCATGGTTGATGACCACAAGGTGAGCAGATTGCGCCGCCTCGCGGGCACGAAAGAACGGACACGCGCCGCCATTCAATTTCAGGCAGGTCTCCAACTTGCAGGCGTCATCCTCCGCTGAAAACTTTGTCCAGGCATCCCGCTCCGCTGGCCCGTTCAGGTTGATCTCAGTTCGGTCGCCGCTGCCGCTATTGTGCAGCCATACCAGCACCTTGGCTAACACTCGCAACTCATCGAGAGAAGCAGGCAGACGAAGTCGGGCGGTCTCCAGCCGGCGCGGACAAAGATAATTGTTGCGTCCCTTCATCACTGAGTACTTCAAATCCAGACCGAGTGCACTGATCAATTCGGGAATATCCTTCTTGACCAGCTGTTCTTGCAGGTTAATGGTGTTGGTGGAGATGACCACCCGGGCGTTGTTCTTCATCGCCCACAATGCAGAAGGGATGAGGTAGGCAAAGGACTTGCCAGTGCCTGTGGCCGCTTCAGCCAGAAGGTGGCCGTCCTCATTGAATGCCTTCACTATCATCCGCAGCATCTCCACCTGCTGTGAACGGTACTCGTACTGCTCAAAATACTTTGCAAACGGACCGCCATGTTCCAGCAACGCTGCCGCTTCATCCGCATTCACGGGTGTAAACTCGGTATTTGGCTTAAGGGGTGCAGTATGCTCCACCAGTTTTTCAAACAGGGGGCCGCCTATGCCGCCTCCCTGCCTGGGCTGCACCGGCTGGCGGCTTTTCTTGCGCAGCGCCTGCTGAAATGGATAATCCCCCTGCCAGTCAAAAAGTTCCGCCAGGCGCACAATCTCTGCCAGCAATTCGATTGGCAGTTCGTCGATCTTCGTCAGCAGTTTTTGGAATACATGCGTGGTGACCCGGGCGTCATTCAAAGCCCGGTGCATATCCTCCACCGGGATGGCCAAATATCCAGCCAGGTAGGTCAGGTTGTAGCGGGTGGAAGTTGGCAGCATCACGCTGGCCAGGTCGTAGGTATCAATAGAGCGGTTCTCGCCCAAAATGCTGTTCTTGCGTAAGAAATCCAGGTCAAAGTTGATATTATGGCCGACCACAATAGCATTATCCGTAAATACGGCCAGCTGCGCCATTACTGGCCGCAACTCTGGAGCATGCATTACCATCTCGTTGCTGATTCCAGTGAGCTGGGTGATGAAAGGCGGGATCGGCTTGCGCGGGTTGATCAGGCTGCTGAATTCATCCTCCACCCGGTGCTCGTTAAAGCGCACCGCTCCCACCTCGATGATGGCATCCTTGACCGGGTCCAACCCGGTGGTCTCTATGTCAATGGCAACAAATGTGGTCATGGGTTGATTATACCAGCGCCCCGCCCCTGCTCTGCGTTCTCTGCGTCCTTTGCGGTGAAAAACAGGTGGGTTGAATGCATTACCCAACCCACCCTACAAAAAACTGTGGTGACGAACGTGAGGGCGAGGCAGCGCCTCGCCCCTACAAATGCACAAAATCCGCTGTGGTGAAAAATTGAATCGTTGGGTTATAATCGCAACTGGAGGTAATTTATGCAACCAGACCGCATCACCCCGCTCATACCCTTGCTCAAGAATTCAGTCTTTGATCTGCTCATCCTTAACCCTGGTCCGGGTATGCTTTACCTGACGGGTTTGCACTTCCACCTGATGGAGCGTCCCACTCTGCTGCTGGTTGCTCTGGGTGGTAAGACAGCCATGATCCTACCGGAGCTTGAAAAAAGCAAGGTGCTGGGTCAACTGCCCGGTTTAGCCTGTTACACCTACGGAGATAATCCCGCCTCCTGGCAGGGAGCCATCAACGACGCATTTCAGCATTTCTGCCCCAAAGCGAATGCCATCGGCGTGGAATCCATGCGTATGCGCCACCTTGAGCTCAACTACATCCAGGGAGCATTGCCATTGGCCATCGTCCAATCAGCGGACCTGCTGCTCAACACGCTGCGAATTCGCAAGGATGCGGCGGAGGTCGCCCTCATGCGCCAGGCGGTTGCGATCGCTGAAGGAGCTTTCCTGAAAACTATAACCTCCATCCAGCCCGGCATGACCGAGCGGGCGATTGCCTCCGAGCTAACCATCAACATGCTGCGCCTGGGTTCAGATGCTGAGCTGCCCTTCCCGCCCATTGTGGCAGCCGGACCAAACAGCGCGGATCCGCACGCAGTACCCACCGAAAGCCCAATCCAGGCTGGCGACTTGATCGTCATTGATTGGGGAGCTGCGTATCAAGGTTATTTTTCAGATCTCACCCGGACAGTGGCGGTGGGGAAGCTGGACCCAGAACTATACACCATCTATGAGGCAGTATTGAATGCCAACGAGGCTGGGCGTTCAGCCGCGAAACCTGGTATACCCGCCGGGGATGTGGACAGGGCAGGACGAAAAATAATAGCAGCAGCCGGCTATGGTCAATTTTTTACCCATCGCATGGGTCACGGGCTGGGCATGGAAGCCCATGAGGAGCCTTACATTTATGGTGAGAACGAGCAGCTTTTGATCCCCGGGAATGTTTTCACCGTTGAGCCGGGTATCTATCTCCCTGGCAAGGGCGGCGTGCGGATCGAGGATAATGTGCTGATTACAGAGAGCGGCGCTGAATCCCTTTCCACCATGACGCGTGAACTGATCACCATCCCCTGCCCCTAAGGATTCTTCTACCGCCCATATTGGATAATTTATGACACGTGATCTGATGCTGGTTTCCATCTCGCTGTTTGCCTGGGGCATAGGCGAAGGAATGTTCATTTATTTTCAGCCCATTTACCTGCAAGAGCTGGGTGCCAGTCCGCTGTTGATCGGAACGATCCTGGGTGTCATGGGGATTGCCATGGCGGTCACGCAGATTCCGGCTGGTTATATCGGAGATAAGTTCGGCCGGCGGCCATTAATGTGGTTCTCCTGGGGATTGGGTACCCTCTCCGCCTCCATTATGGCTTTTTCTTCCGGTCTCAATGGATTTGTGGTTGGATTGATCCTATATGGCGCAACTTCGTTTGTGATGGCACCCATGAATAGCTACATATCCAACGCCCGCGGCAAGTGGTCCATCGGACGGGCATTGACAACCGCATCCGCTGCTTACAACCTGGGAGCTGTCATCGGGCCTGTCATCGGCGGTACACTGGCTGATGAACTAGGCTTGAAGCGGATCTACGCCTTCGCTGCCGGATTATTCCTGGTATCCACCATTATTATCTTGTTTGTCAGCAAACAGCCGGTGGATGGACATAAAAAGGATATTCCAAGATTCGGCCTGGTGCAAAATCATCGATTCGTGACCTTAATGGGCATCCTCTTCCTCACCATGCTTACCACTTATCTTCCCCAGCCGCTTACATCCAACTTCCTAAAAGATTATCGCCACCTCGATATTAGCCAGATCGGCACTCTGGGTTCCATTGGCAGCCTGGGCAATGCGCTGCTGGCCATCACCCTCGGGCGAATCAATGCACGGGTTGGTTTCCTGGCTGGTCAGGTTGCCGTCCTGCTGGCTTCCATTGTCATTTGGAAGGGCACGGGGCTGCCATGGTACATGCTCGGTTACTTCTTTTTGGGCGGCATCCGCATCTGCAAGTCACTTTCCATGGCTCTCACCCGCCCGCTGATCCAAGCTTCGCAGATGGGGGTGGCTTACGGCTTTTTGGAAACAGTCGGAGCTATCGCCATCATTGTCGCCCCGCCTCTTGCTGGTTTACTCTATCAGCATGACCCGCAATTAATTTATATGGTGTCTGCGGTATCAATCGCCATCGTTTTCTTGCTTAGTTTGAAATTCCTGCCCGGCGACCATCAACCTCAGGAGGAGCTGCTGGTTACGCCTGAACGAGAATAAACTATGAGTGTTAAGAGATAAAAAAAGAAATGGGAAAATAGGAATTATGAGCCTCACGATCAAGCAATTTGTGCTCGGTCCGCTGCAAAATAACACCTTCCTGGTGTGGGATGATGACACCCAAGCCTGTGCAGTAGTGGACCCATCTTACGGGTCGGGTGAGGTGTTGGAATTTATCCGGGCACAGAAATTAAAATTGGAAAAAATATTGATCACGCATGCCCATTTTGACCATACTGGCGGGGTGAATGAGCTGCTTACCTGGCCTCATGAGTCTGTCCGCTTGTACCTGCATCCGGACGATCAGGCATTGTGGGAAGCTGGCGGAGGATCGGCAGAGTTAGGCTTTGCATTTGACCAACCGCAACTTCGTCCCACCAGCATCCAGCATGGCGAAGTGATCAGCCTCGGGTCAGGGCAGATTCATGTGTGCCACACCCCCGGGCACTCCCCCGGGCATGTCATATACTACCTTCCTGAAAATCAGACTGCCCTGGTTGGTGATCTCATCTTTTATCACGGCGTCGGCCGCACTGATCTCCCCGGCGGGTCAGCCAAAGTCCTCATCCAAAGCATCCACGAGCAGGTATTAACATTACCGGGTGACACACTATTGATACCCGGTCATGGGTCTGCCACCAGCGTTGGAGAGGAAAAGACAAATAATCCATTCCTTTGAGATGACCCTTCTCACAGATACGATCCTTTCTGCTTCCACAAGCATTTTAAACCTGGCTCCATGCCCAGTTATCCAATACCGCGTGAAAAAGGAAATTCTACTGGAATCCATCACATGCGAAGAAGAACGAGATTATCAATCCAAAATCGAAGAAAGCCGGCATGCACAAGCCTTACTTAATGAACAGCTCCCAGATGGCAGTTGGGGGAGGTTTCACTCGATGGATTCTCGCCAAAGGCGAATAATATCTACGACCGAAACGGCTGTTGACAGGGCGATTTCCCTGGGCATAAACTCAAATAATCCCCGCCTTCAACAAACCAGGGTATATATCCAAAAAATCATAGCTGGTGAAAGACCCTTCCCGGACCCGCCTGAGAAGAATGACCGTTGGCTGGTTGGCATGCGCTTATTCCTCGCAAGCACCCTTTCCAAATTAGATCCCGCCGCACCTGAAGTGGAGATTGAAAGAGAAAAATGGGTGGAAATTGCATCGTATGCCTGCCGGTCAGGGAACTATTCCGGGTCGGATGAAGACCAGGCACACATCCTCATCCATGGTGTTCCAGCGGGGCATAGTTACTTAAGAATTAATGGCAGATACCAGCTTCAGTTGATTGGCTCGAAAGCCAATTCACTTACCCAACAAACCGGGCATGCTCTGTTGGAGTGGTTATGGAATAAACCTGAAGGGATAGGATATCTTTGCGTCCCTTTGAATATTCCGCCTGCTTTCCCCTCCTCCAGGATGGATCTCTGGCTGCGCTCACTGGAGATCTTATCTCAATACCTGCCATTTTGGGTAAATAAAGGGGCATCCATAATAGAATGGCTGCTGTCTCAAAGGGGAGAAAACGGACTTTGGGATTTTGGCGACAAGCCTGGTAGAACACATCAATTGCCATTATCCGATCATTGGAAGACCCGGAATTTCAGATGCATCGATTGGTCGGTAAGAGTGTTAAAGATTCTAAGGGCATATTACGATCATATTTAATTGTGAAGATAGTCCAATCAGGACTATTATTTGTTAGGCTTTTCTATGTAAAGACTATATTCGCTGCCCTATCACTTGTAAAACCCAGATATTCAATGGGTTGTTTACCTCAACGTTTTGAAATGAATAGACCCACTCTGGTTATTGGTCTGAAGATTCATTTATTACAATAGTACAATTGTTATATTCATCCGCTTGTCATAATCAATCGAAAGGGATCAATGGATAAAAATATTGCCATTATTACAGATACAGATAGCAGCTTACCAGTGGAGCTTGCAAAAAAATACCATATCGAGCAGGTACCTATCACCATCCATTTTGGAGAGCGGTCCTTCACAACCGGAGTGGATATTAATGACCAGACCGTATTCGAAATGGTTGATCGTCTGAACAAGATCCCGACCACTGCTGCTCCTTCCCCGGGAGCTTTTGCGGAGGTATTCAAAAAAGCATTCCGGGAGGGCGCGGATGCGGTGGTTTGTATCTGCGTGTCAAGCAAGATCAGCGCCACCTATAGCGCGGCAGTCACTGCCCGCGAGATGATGCCGGAAAAGGATATCACCATCATCGACTCTTTGAATTTGAGCATGGGGCAGGGGTTGATAAGCCTGTCTGTGGCTGAAGCATTGAGCCGCGGCGCCAAGCCGGGTGATATCCAGCCACTGGTGAACAACCTGAATCCCCGCCTGCATACTTTTGCCCTCCTGCCATCCCTGAAGTACCTCGCCATGAGCGGGCGGGTGGGCAAGCTGGCGGCTGGTATGGCGGATACTCTGCTCATCAAGCCTATCCTGACTACACGTGAGGGCAAATTGGAGCTACTGGAGAAGATCCGTACCAACCGGAAAGCTTTAATCCGCTTGCTTGAATTGACCAGAGAATCCGTGGGGGATAATCAGATCGAACGAATGGCCATCATCCATGTCAACAACCCCGGGGGAGCAAACGAGCTTGAAATGGAATTACGAAAAATACTGGTCTGCCCTGCTGAGGTCATCCACGCGGAATTTAGCGCGGGCCTTTCTGTGCATGCTGGAAATGGAGTTGTGGGAGTGGTGGTTCAAACGAACAGATAATCCGTCCTGAACTATGATTAAACAAAAACCAGCGCCTTCTCGTTTATTTGAAGCGCTGGTTTTGAAAAATTAAAGTGTGATTTAATTATTTATTTTGCGAAATCGATGGCTCGTGTTTCGCGGATGACGGTCACCTTGATCTGACCAGGGTATTGCATGGTTTCTTCGATCTTACGGGCAATATCACGTGCCAGACGGGCAGCATCCAGGTCGTCAATATCCTCCGGGCGGACGATAATGCGCACTTCGCGTCCGGCCTGGATGGCATAGCTTTGCTGCACACCTTTATAGGCATTGGCAATATCTTCCAGGGCTCGCAGGCGCTTGATGTATTGCTCCAGGTCCTCACGGCGAGCACCTGGCCTGGCGCCGGAGATGGCGTCGGCAGCTTCCACAATGACAGCTTCAACAGAGTCCTGCTCCACTTCATGATGATGGGCGGCGATGGCATTAATAACCTTCGGTTGGACACCATAGCGTTTGGCAAATTCAGCCCCAATCTGGGCATGCGTACCATCCACGTTGTGGTCCAACGCTTTACCCAGGTCATGCAACAACGCGCCAGCTTTGGATATCTCGATATTTGCCCCCAACTCCGCGGCCAGGATGCTGGCAATCTTGGAAACTTCCACAGCATGGGAAAGTTGGTTTTGACCGTAAGAAGTGCGGTATTTCAGACGTCCCAGCACCTTGGTCACTTCGGGGTGAAGCCCGGCCACGCCGGCTTCAAAAGCAGCCTGCTCGCCAGCTTCCGCAATGATGCGGTCCACTTCGCGCTCGGTATCACCCAACACCTTCTCAATGTATGCCGGATGGATGCGCCCATCCAGAATCAACTTTTCCAGTGAACGGCGGGCAATCTCACGGCGCACCGGGTCGAAGCATGAGATGGTTACGGCTTCCGGTGTATCATCCACGATCACATCTACACCGGCAGCCTGCTCAAAGGCACGGATGTTGCGGCCATTCCGGCCGACGATGCGTCCTTTCATTTCTTCGTTTGGCAAAGGTACAACAGAGGTTACCACCTCGGCAACCTGGTCTGAAGCAACGCGCTGGATGGCATCCACGATCAATTCTCTCGCGCGTCGCTCGCCATCTTCACGGGCTTCCGTTTCAATCTGGCGGATGATGCGCGCCATATCGGAGCGGGCTTCTTTTTCCACTTCCGCCAACAGCACCTGTCGGGCTTCTTCCATGGTCATCTGCCCAATCTTCTGTAACTCTTCAAGCTGCTGCGAATACATCTTTTCAATATCGTTCGCCCTTTTGTCCACTGCGGACTGCCGTTTGTTGATCGTTTGCTCGCGCAGTTCGAGCTTTTCAACCCGCATATCCAATTCTGCACGGCGTTTTTGGAGGCGGTCTTCCTCGCGGTTGATCTCTCCCCGACGGCGTGTTATCTCTTCATCTGAATTCTTCAGAACCTTGATGGCATCATCTTTTGCTTGCATCTCAATTGAGCGGGCATTCTCTTTCGCACGCTGAAGGATTACTTCTGCTTTTTGCCCCTGTTCTTTTTGTTTTTTTTCCATCTGTGCCTTATTGACCATATACCCAACCACCAGGCCAATAATGAGCAGTAAAACCGGTATCACAATACTAAATATCAACTTTTCCATAAACACCTCATCATTTCATGTGCAGCCGGTTTACGGCTCCACTTCCAGATGGAGTTCATTCCACATTTTCCGCGCAATGCTATAACAGACTCCTGCAGAAAATCCCTTCCTGCCAAGGTAAGCCGCGCATCGTGTAACGAATTCCTTTTCGGCCAGACCATTCCACCGGTCCATCACCTTGCGTGCGGCATCTTCAGCCAGCGGGGTGTCATCCCCGACTGATAAAAGCGCTTGCTCCACAACCTGCCGGTCCAGCCCTTTATTCAACATCTCATGTGCCATTAATCGTTTGCTGCGGGGATGGAAGGCCTTGCGGTCATCCACCCAGTCCACTGCAAACTTCCGGTCATCCAGAAGGTGGGTTTCGTGTAATCGTGCCACAACCTGTTGGACCTTTTCCGGATCATACCCTTTTTGCTGCAGCCTGCGAGTTATTTCGGCTGCTGTGCGCTGGCGATAACTTAATAACCTCAGCGCGGACTGATATACAACTTCAGATTCATCTTTGTTTTTCAGCTGGACAATAATCTCCGCGCTCATTTCCTGGCCTACTGAAAGCCAGGCTGCGGTAATCCGCTGTAAACCGAACGCGAACTCCCCGTCAAGATAGACGTTGACACGGTTCGGATTCCTGCGTTGAACGATAAGTCCTGTTACCTTGCCAGCCATAAGAACCTGAAAATGCCAGATCGACCTCTGGTTCAGGATGGCTTGATTGAAATGTAGATGGAAAGCGAGGGATAAAACTTCCCGGGATTGTCTAAACCTGGATAACCTTATTCATCTGCTCCATGCGATGACATGAAAAATCGAATCTAATATTAAATTTCACGTCGGTCACTAAAACCAATTCCAGTTTAAGCAAATCCATCTCCGTTATCACCGGGGAACCACCCCTTTCAATTTCCTCGGTGCATTTCATTCAAACCAACACAAAAACCTTGATACTACCCAAGGCAGACCTTATTTACTCATCTTTAATATTATACTAGAAAAGTCAAGTCTTTTAATGCAATTTATGTACCGGAAAAAATGACGCGAACGAAAGGTGGTTTATAGCGGAATCTTTCTGGCAATTTCTCGTAATTGCTTTCGTGCTTCTTTGGAATGAGGATAGTGGCTGTCCACCAGCCTCCAGAAAGCCGCGGAATGAGCAAGCACCCGCGTGTGGCACAACTCGTGGATGATGACATAATCCACCAGGTGTGGAGGCAGAAAGACCAGCTTGAGATTCAGATTGATATTTTTCAGTGAAGAGCAGCTACCCCAGCGGGTTTTTTGGTCGCGAATGGTGCGGCCATTATAGGCTAAACCCGTTCGCTGGCTAAGTTGATCCAGCCAGCCGGGCAGCACAGAATTGGCTCTGGCCTTCAGCCAGGTTTTTACCAGCCGGACAACTGCTGTTTTGCTGCTGACCTTCCCACTCACGGTTAGCACCCGCGCCCGCATATTCACATCCAGTTTTACCCGATTCACCATTTCTGTTCGATACACCACCAACCAGGTTTCATTAAGAGCAAGCAGCTCCAGCTTTTCGGGCAATGAGGTAGTTGGCGAAGCTGGCTGCTGTTTGATTTTCTCCAGCGTTTTATGGATCCAATCAGCTTTCTCCGAGAGGATGCCTGGCAGGAGGTGTTGATTGAAATGAGCAGGAACCGTCACCACCAGCCCATGTTCGCTGGAGATTTGCAACCGAACGCTCCGCGCCCGGCTGCTGACTTTAATTGAATAAGGTGGAAGATTTGGCGGCATGTGCTAACTGTTGATTTCTATTTTAGTAAGAAATTTCAATGGGTGATTTGAACCCGCAGTACCCTTCGATCGACTGCGCCAAACTTGT
The DNA here is from genome assembly GCA_013824865.1 of Anaerolinea sp. Classification (GTDB taxonomy): domain Bacteria; phylum Chloroflexota; class Anaerolineae; order Anaerolineales; family Anaerolineaceae; genus PNON01. The sequence continues at coordinate 33,312 of PNON01000016.1, forward strand.
ATTTGTAATCTTCATTTCCACGCATAAAATCAAATTCAAGGACGCCATTTTCGTTAGCCCATTCCAGCAGGTATCCCAGCAAAACCCAGCCCGGGGAAAAATCATATTGCTCGTGGTTGACACCAGAGTTGTATACCCACAACTGGTTATCGTAATAAAAGGTAAGATAAGCTGCGGCTTTTGTGCCATCGATCTCTAAAAATGCCAGATGCAGGCAGCCGGCTTGAAATGCGCAGCGCATTGTTCCTAACATTTGCTCACGCATGAGTGGAGTCAGGAAGGTCCGTTTTTTATCATCCTGGGCCATCAAATGCAGAAACCCTTCCATCTCTCGTTCCAACGTGGCTGCGTCGTCCACAATGTACCACCGATGACCGTGACCGCTATGTTCGAGGCGGCGCATCTTGCGACGGATCTCATGACGCTGTTTCTTATCAATGCTGGCCAGGTACTTCTCCCAATCACCCGGCATGTGGATGCGCGGTGTCTGTTGCAAGACGCTTGCTTCATAATGCCAGCCCTGCTTTTTCGCGGTTTTTTCAAGTGCAGATAGGCTGGGAGAATCCTCCAACAGATTATAGAGGTCCAACCGACGCCACTTTGCAATTATCAACCCATTCAGGAACTGGAATAGCCCATCCAGGAATTCATCTACATGCTCCTTGGGGACAATAAAATCGAGGTAATCTGAGATCTCGAAACTCCCAATGAAAAGCAAATCTACACTGCCATCCGGGTCGGATTTCTGGAACAGGGGGGCAATCCCAACGATTCCATTGGCATCGCTGGCAGTGACGATCATCAACTCGCCATCCGCCCATTCACCGCCCCCACGCGTTTGCCACCATTGTCTCAGATATTCAAACCGTAAAAATGGAACATTTGTGACCCCCATGGCAAGCAGGTCATTCCACTGGAGATTGAGCTCTTCCCAAGCCCCCGGGTCTTTGATTAATTGATACTTGAACATGATCTCCTGATGAATTATCATTCCCGATAACAGGGTATCTTTTGAACGCTTGAATTATAACCCTGACGGGGTTTTCGCTGGTCGCACTTAAGATAAATTTGCTGGTAGAATTCTTGCAACAGCCAGACAGTATCTAAACCTTTATGCAATCGGATAATCATACCCGTGTTTGATATCAACCTCTACCCTCTGTATATCAAAAATAGTAATGAACAGGCTTATTTGCCTGGTTTGCGGTTTCAGGCAGCGCCCAAGAATGCCAGCCGTGTCCGTAATGGTGACCTGCTGATGCTGCTGGCCAGCCCTTCCAGCCAGAATGAGCTGCCAGAAGATCGGTTGCAGCTGATCTTGGAAGCCACGTTACGGGAGTATTTCCAATCGACCGGGACCGTAACCAGCGGCATGAAACGAATTGCTGAGAACATTAATGAAGCTGTGCTGGAGTATAACCTGAAAGAAAGCCAGGGAGGAAAGCAAATTTCACTGGTGCTCAACTGCGCAGTCATCCATGGTGAACGAGTTTACATCGGCCACGCCGGTTTCACTCACAGCTTTGTTCTGAACAAGGATGAGACCCAACATCACTTTGATCCGGAAGGATCCGGCAGAGGTCTGGGTCTCAGCCGTTCGACCACCCTGCGCTTTTTCCTGGGTGATATCCGCCAGGATGAGTTCATCATCTTCAGCCCCGAGCCGCTTTCCACCTGGACGCCCGCTAATCTAGGCGACAGCCATTCTTTCGCGTTGGATTTTATCAAGCGCCGCCTCCTTAACCAGGTCTCTCCCAATGTTCGCGCACTGCTTGTGCAGCTGCGTCAGGGAAGCGGGCGAATGATCCTGCAGCCCCCACTGAGCAGCACCGGCAACCCTCCTGTTCAATCCCAATCGGAACATGGCGCGCCCAGGCAAAGTTCCAGCACAGGCAGGAGCATTCCGATGATGGCCATCCCGCTGAAAGAAAAAGCAACTGCACCAGCAGGCGATACAACCACGGAATCCAGGAGGGCAAGTCAGTTGCCACTGCCAACAATCCCTGTGCAGCAGCTTAGTTCAGCGACTGCCAAACACCCTGCCAAACCCATTCCATCACATCGTCCAGATATACAGGTGGAAGAATCAGAACTTTCTTATAAAGAAGCATTCCTTGAGCTGGTTAGTGATATCCGCAAGCTGTTCTCCCGCACCAAAGATGGCACTGGTAAAGTTTTTTCATCTGTCAAAAAAGAAAATCCTCCCCGGCACCCTGACGCTGAAATCCGTTTCCGCAGACCCAATACTGAGAAACTGGATAAGTTTGTAGCCAGCACGGGTAAGGCTGCCACTTCCTCCGCAGGTTTAATCGAAAGGATAGTGAAAAAAATTGGCGGATGGATCACGGCCGCTTTCAAAAAGCTAGTAAATTACATGGCGCCTGGCGGTGGATTCAAGCTTCCTTCGCTGCCGAATAGCGCCATGATCCTCATATCCATCGCCATCCCGTTGATTGTGGTGGTCACAGCGGCGAGCATGTATCTGAACCGGGGACAGACCAGCCAATTCGATTATTATTTGGTCCAGGCTCAGACGGCTGCTGCTCAAACGGCCAATATCCAGGATCCTGCTGCTCAGCGCAGTGCCTGGGAAAATGTGATCGTTCTGCTGGATAAAGCCGGAAAATTTGGCGATAGCAAAGATGCAGATAAACTACGAACACAAGCCAGGGATGTGCTGGATGACCTCGCAGGCATTGCCCGGCTTGAATTCACCCCAGCAATTGTAGATGGGTTGCCAGGCTCAGTTAACGTGGTGCAGATGCTGTCCACCAACACTGAACTTTACCTGCTGGATGCGAGTAGTGGCCAGGTGTTGCGTGCGGTCTTGACAGGCAAGGGGTATGAGCTTGATCCAACCTTCAACTGCGCGCCTGGTCCTTTTGGCTCGTATATGGTTGATCCGTTCGTGGATATTACTTTACTGCCCAAAGGCAACACGCTGAATGCCAGCCTGGCAGCCATGGATGCGCGTGGGAACCTTGTTTATTGCAGCCCGGGCGGAATGGCCACTTCCATGACTCTGATGGCCCCCGATTCAGGCTGGGGCAGCATCAAGGCCATGACAGTTGACAGCTACCGGTTGTACGTTCTGGATGTAACCAACAACGCGATCTGGATGTATTTGGGCGGCATCGGCGCTTACATAAACAAGCCTGAGAGTTATTTTGATAAGAATAGTCCAGCCATGCAGGATGTGCAGGATTTTGCCATCAACGGGAACGATCTATACCTGCTTCACACTGACGGACACCTGACAACCTGCACTTATAGTGAGGTTTATGGGGCAGATACCAAGTGCAAAGATCCGGTTCCTTATGTGGTGCTTATCAATGGCGGAGAGAAAAAACCTGTGATCGTCCCCAATACCACTTTCACACAGCTGCAATACAGCCAGCCACCGGACCCATCCATCTATATTTTAGATTCATCCGGACCTTCGCTATATCACTTCTCGTTGCGCATGACCTTGCAGAAACAACTGGCAATGCAATCCGGTGACCCTTACCGATTGGAAGGCAAAGCAGCCACAGCCTTTACTGTGAACACCGGCAAGGTGTTGTTCATCGCCTTTGGAAACAGGCTGTATTCAGCTATCGAACCTTAACGAAACTGGGTTTAATAATCGAGAATGCCTTTATTACGGTTGCTGCTGGTTTTCCGTGGCAGCTGTTTTTCATCTCCGACCCGGTGGTAGGGAGGAACATCCAGAAGGAGGATCTTGCACAGGTGGCGGTCGGAGATGCGGGTGAGCAGGCGCTCATCTAATTTATCCAGCGGGGTTGAGGTAGTTACTACCGTTGCCAGTTCAGCGTAGTAACGATAATTAAACAGTTGGTAGAGTTTTTCCTTTACCCAGGCGGATGGGTTTTGTCCTCCCAGGTCATCCAATATCAATAGTTGGGCAGTCCGAATTTCCTCAAAACGCTGGTCGTAGGATTCATGGCTTTCGGGGTGAAAAGTCGAACGAAGATGGTCCATCAGGTCAGGCACGCTGACAAAGAGCGGCGGTGTGGAAATAGTCGCCTGAAAATTGCCGATGGCCGCAGCCAGGTGGGTCTTACCGGTGGCAAATTTTCCGGTGAGAATCAACCAGCCTTGCGGTTTCTCTGCAAATTTCTTTGCCTCTTTCAGTCCAAGCTCCAGGCTGCGAAATTCCGCTGTTGTCAGCTTCTCGCCTCTGCGCAAGTCGAAGCTGTCAAATGTTCGAGATAGATGCAAACTGAGCGAAGATAATTCGGAGTGCGCTCCCATTGCTTTTGGGTTGCGGTAATCAGGTGCGTCAATATAGATGCGCTGCACCAGTTCAGGATCCTGCAAGCGGGACTGGATGCGCTTTTCAATGGATTCCATCTCGTGATTGGTGGTCACCACCAGTGGCAGCCGGTTCAGGTAGCGGAAGTTGAGTATCTGGAATAGCTTCTCCTGTGCCCAGGGGGTGGCATTCTCGGTTCCAAAATCATCCAATATCAATAGTTGAATGTTGCGAATCTCCTCGAAGCGCTGTTGGAAGGTCGTTTCCGGGTCTGAATATGCAAACCGCAGCCAGTCCAACAGGTCTGGCACCGTCAAGAACAGGGTGGGAACCCCCAGGGATACTGCCTGGTTGGCAATGGCAGCCGCCAGGTGGGTCTTGCCGCAGCCATATTTTCCGGTGATGAGTAACCATCCATCCAGCTGGCTGGCAAAGCGCTTGCAACTGTTATAGGCGCCTTCCAGTGAGAGCGCTTCAGTCTGTGAAAGCGTACCCTGTTTTCCCTGCGAGTTGAAACTATCAAAAGTAAATTGTCTTAGTGAATCCAAATTCGCAAATTGATACAGCCGGCGGTGAATGCTGCGGGTGACTTCTTCCTGCCGGCACTGGCAAATTTCCACCTTCCCAAAATTTGGGTCGCTCACCGGCAGGTCGCGGCGAATAAAGCCGATCCCGTGGCAGATAGGGCAGGCTGGGTCACCAACGCTTATTTTTTCTCCAGGCATACCAGGTTCATTGTTTTCTGGTTGACCGATGTTTTGCATTCCGGCAGCTATTTTACGCAGGGTATCATCAATTTTTGGCATTACGGCCTCTTTCTCGCCAGGTTTCAAGGATGCGTTGAATGTATGCCCATTTCCTGACATTATTTTTCACAGCTTCCTGGATAGCTTCTTCAATCCATCCTGCTGGATAATCAAGTTCAGCAGATTTGAGTTGTTCAGCAAGGATGGGGGTGATCATTCCAATGTTTTGCTCATACAAGTTAAATATTTCCGGTTTTCCCAGATCTAACCCCACAGATTGATCGGCAATATCATCAAGAGTCCAGGCCCCTCTGTGATAACCATCCACCACCGCCCGACTACGCGCAGTGTTGACGAAGTAATAACTTTCATTTTCTCCCGGTTTTTGGATCAGGAGCAGGGTGCCACGCTCGACAGCAAGACCCAATCCCCGAACCAGGCTCCCGACTGGGTTGTCATTTTCCATCGCCATGGCTTCAAGCAACAGCCGATCCTGCCGCAGGTCCGAGAGACGCATAAAGCGGATATCACCCTCCAGCTGCTGCACATACCAGATAGCGTAAAGAGTAACCTTCAATTCCCCAATATCCGTGATCTTTGGCAGCAATTCCGTAAACAATGCCTCGGGCAGGCTGGTAAGGCGGGTCACTCCCGATGTAAATCCTTCAAACTTCATTGGAGACAATTGTGTGGTCATGGCTGCGAAGTTAATGCCTGGTCGCGGCGTTTTCAAATTTAGCCAATTGCGGCATAAAGATCACCTGGATGCCGGAGTGTGTGGGACCATTGCGGTGCTTGGCTACCATCAATTCAGCCACATTTTGCTTTTCAGTGTTCTTATCCAACAAATCCGGGCGATGGATGAAAATGACGATATCCGAATCCTGTTCCAGGCTGCCGGATTCGCGCAAATCTGAAAGCATGGGGCGGCGATCTGCACGTTGCTCAACAGCACGGGAAAGTTGAGCGGCAGCCAGTACGGGCACATTCAATTCCTTGGCTAATACTTTCAAATAACGCGAAATATACGAAACCTCCTGCACACGGTTATCAGTGCGGGTGTCCCCGCTCATCAATTGCAGATAATCCACAATAACCAGATCCAGGGAGTGTTCAAGGTGTAAACGCCGGCATTTCGTGCGCATCTGCAATGGCGTGATAGCCGGGGTGTCATCCAGGAAAATGGTGGTATTGCTCAAATCTCCAACCGCCTGCGCAAATTGACGCCACTCATCCTCTGAAAGCTTGCCAGACCGCAGCTTCTGCGACTCGATGCCCGTCTGCTGGGAGATAAGGCGCTGTACCAATTGCTCATTGGACATTTCCAACGAGAAGATGGCCACATGCTTTTTATATGTCATAGCCGCATAACGGGCAGCGCCAAGCAGGAAGCCAGTTTTACCCGTACCAGGCCGACCGGCAATAATCAGCAGGTCTGATTTTTGTAACCCCCCCAATAAGCGATCCAGGTCAGTGAGACCGGTGGGTACGCCAAAGAATTCATCACTGCGCCGCGCCAGTTCGTCCATATGATCGAAATAGGTGCTCAGCACCTTGCGGATGGGCTGGACATCCTGCCGTCCTTGCCGTTCACTGATGGCAAAGATGGATTTTTCCGCTCCATCGATCACCGCGGTCAAAGGCTTTTCCTGGTCGTAGGCCAGTTTTGCCACATCATTTGCGGCTGCCAGTAACCTGCGGCGAACAGCATAATCCTCAATAATTCGTGCATATGATTCAGCATTGAGTGCGCTGGGCACCTTGGAAAGCAGCGATGTGAGATAGGCGGGCCCGCCCAGTTCCATCAGCTGATTCTGCGCAGCCAGGTCTTCGGTCACGGTCAGCATATCGATCGGTCTGCGATTCTCGATCAGCCGGGTGAAAGCATTCCAAACCCAACGGTTACGATGGATGTAGAAGTCATCCCCGGAAAGGAATTGGACGATCTCATTAAAAACTTCCGGGTTGATCAGGATCGAACCCAGCAGAGATTCCTCCGCCTCGCGATTATGCGGTATGGTTTGAAGTTCAGGCGTTGGTTCGTTTATGGGTTCAGGAAGATCAAACATGGGTTTCTCCAGCAGAATGCAAAAAGGATTGTCTTATGGTTTCTTGTCTGGCTGATCATCATCCCGCTTGGTATTCTCATCAAAATCCAGTTTATTGATGAAATCCTCAAAGATGGAAAGGCGTTTCTCCTTGCCCGGTTCTGCAGGTGGACGATCTTCTTTCTCCGCATCGCCCCCATCTGCTGATTCCAATTCCTCCGGCTCAGGTTTTATCCCGGCTTTATCCAGCACATCGCTATCGACCAGGATGGGGATATGGGCGCGGATTGCAAGAGCGATTGCATCGGATGGCCGCGAATCGATTTCAATTGTCTCATTCTCCTGTTCAGTAATGATCTTCGCATAGAAGACATCATTTTCCAGGGAATGGATCTGTACTTCGATCAGCCTGGCATGCAATGTTGTGAATACGTTCTTGAGCAGGTCATGGGTTAAAGGACGCGCAACCTCCACTTCCTGCAACGTGATGGTAATTGATTCGGCTTCGTAAGGCCCGATCCAGATTGGCAGATAGCGGTCTTCCTTTTTTGCATGCAAAACCAACACCCGCTGCGAGTTGGTCAAGCTTACCCGCAGACTGTCGATCACCACTTCAACCAGTTTTCCCATGAAGACCTCCTGCTTCATTTTAGCATCAACTACACATATTGAATATAAATGATTGTTACAATTCCTCTACCAACATGCAAATCATGTTGAAAATCCCACAATTCTGTCAATGATATAATTTCTATAACAGTCACTAATTTTGACTGCCATTTCACACTATGGAGGTAATCATGGAACCCTTGAAATTACCAGGGCCAAAAGCCCGCGCACTGGTGGAGCGCGATCACGCCGTCATCTCCCCATCCTACGCCCGCGGGTACCCGTTTGTGATGAGTCACGGGCTTGGTATGGAAGTATGGGATGTCGATGGCAATCGTTTCCTGGATTTTGCAGCGGGTATCGCAGTTAATTCAACCGGACACAGCCATCCCAGGGTGGTTAAGGCAATTCAAGAGCAGGCTGAGAAGTTTATTCATATCTCCTCCGATTTTTATCATCAAAAATGGATCGAACTGGGTGAACGGCTTGACCAGCTGGCTCCATTCAAAGAAGACGCCATTTCGTTCATGACCAACTCAGGCACCGAAAGTGTGGAAGCTGCCATCAAGTTGGCCCGCTACAACACCGAACGTACGGAGTTCATCGGTTTCCTCGGCGGATTCCATGGCCGTACAATGGGAGCGGTCACTTTCACCGCCAGCAAATCCTCCTATCACAAAGGTTTTTACCCCATGATGAGCGGGGTTGTACACGCGCCATTTCCGGATTCCTATCATCCCATCCTGCACTCACACCCTGGCGAAGACTACGGGGAAACGGTGGTCCGTTATATTGAAGAGCAGATCCTTGGCCGTATAGTACCTGCAGAGGATATCGCCGGTATCCTGCTGGAACCTATTCAGGGTGAAGGCGGCTACATCATTCCTCCCCCCGGTTTTTTTCCTGCCCTGCGTCGTTTGTGTGATAAACATGGTATTCTGCTCATCGTGGATGAGGTCCAGGCTGGCGTCGGCCGTACCGGTAAGTGGTGGTCCATTGAGAATTTTGGGGTGGAACCGGATATTGTCTGCACAGCCAAGGGAATCGCTTCAGGTATGCCCCTGGGAGCCATGATCGCCCGTAAAAGCATTGTGGATTGGCCGCGCAGTTCACATGGGAACACATATGGCGGCAATCCCATTTCCTGCGCTGCTGCCCTGGCAACCCTTGACCTGCTGGAAGAAGGAATGATGCAGAACGCGGCTGAAGTTGGCGCTTACGCGCTGACAGCGCTCCAACGCGTAGCTAAAAAACACCCGTGTATCGGCCAGGTGCGAGGGATGGGGTTAATGATTGGCATAGAATTTGTTAAAGATCCATTAACTCATGAGGAGGACCCCAGGTTGCGTGACGTTGTGGTTGACCTCGCCTTTGAACGCGGACTGCTCCTGTTGGGTTGCGGCAAGAGCGTCATCCGCATTTCCCCACCACTTTGCATCACCAAATCCCAGGTGGATGAAGGCCTTGTCATCCTGGAAGAAGCCATACGACTGGCGGAGAACATCCAATACAATGCTGCCTGATTTTCGCGTCCGCCAACGGGATTATTTGCTTGAAATTGCCCGGGCTCTTACCGAAGAGCTGGACCTGGATAAGCTGCTCAACCGCATTTTAACGATCGCTCTGGAAATGCTCGCCGGTCAGGCAGGGATGATTGCGCTTCGGGATACCGGAGGCGGTTGGCGGATATCCGCCTCACATAATGTACCGGCAGCATTATTACGCTTTCTTGAGCCACTATTAAAGCAGATCCCCGACCTGGATGACCCTGAATCCAGCGAGATCCCTGCCATCAACCGACTCATCCGGGAGATCAATAGTTCAACCATCTTCGGGCTTTTGGCTGGCGTCGGCTTGCCACTTGTAACTCGCGGCAGGGTAATCGGTGTGATCACCATCTTCCGCAGTTACCTGGGATCATTTTCAATCAATGACCGGGCACTATTAAAAAGCTTTGCAGACCAGGCAGCGGTGGCTGTGGCCAACGCCCAGCTCTACCACATGGTGATCGAAGAAAAACACCGCATGGATGCGCTGCTGGATTCAGCCGCGGATGGTATCCTCATCCTCTCACCTAATTTGACCATCCAGCGCGCCAACCCGTCTTTCCAGACCTTGTCACAGCGAACTCTTCTTCAAGTTATGAATATCCAACATGAGAAAGTCGTGGCGTGGGCAAAACCGCCATCAGGCATCACGTTGGAAAAAGCTATTGAAGGCGGATGGCCACTGCGCCAAAATGCCTATCTCTATGTGGAGGGCGACCTTGTCCGCCCTGAGCCATACCCGCCCCTGCCTGTCGGCATTACTTATGCCCCATTGTTAACCGTGGATGGCGGGCTGTTAAATATCATAGCCACAGTACGCGATATCACCCGTTTCCGCGAGGCTGATGAGCTAAAAAGCACTTTCATTTCCATCATCAGCCATGAGCTTAAAACCCCGGTGGCACTCATCAAAGGGTATGTGAGCACCCTCCGCCGCAAAGACGCTGCCTGGGACCCAGAGATCGTTAACGACAGCCTGGCAGTTATCGAAGATGAAGCCGACCGGTTGACGGGTTTGATTGAAGACTTGCTGGATTCCACCCGTTTGCAATCCGGTGCGCTTTCGCTGAAGAAAACTGATGTGGCCATCCCGGAACTGGCGAACCGGTTGCTTGAACGGTTCAGCAACCAGCCAGACTCCCACCAATTCAGGTGCGATTTCCCGCAGGATTTTCCTGTCGTGCTGGCAGATGAACAGCGGCTGCGGCAGGTCATCAGTAATCTAGTAACCAATTCCATCAAGTACGCCCCTGATGGTGAGATACTGGTGAATGGACGGGTGCTTGCTGACACTGTGATTGTCAGTGTGAGCGATGAAGGTCCGGGAATCGAAACTCAGGACATCCCGCATGTATTTGACCGCTTCTACCGTGGGCCGGAAGCCGCCCGCAAGACAAAAGGCGCTGGTCTTGGGCTCTACCTTGCACGCTCGATCGTGGAAGCGCATGGCGGGCACATTTGGGTGGAAAAGCGTGCTGATGGGCATGGAACAATCATCAGTTTTTCGCTCCCGCGGTGACACGCTCCCGCGGTAAGTATATTCTCAGTCCTCCGGGTGGTATAATCCTTCAAAACATAAAACAGAGAGAGAAACCATGCCACAAACTCGAACCTCCTGCCCACGCTGCCGGCAGCCGATTATGGCTGAGATTACCCAGCTATTTGATACCAACATAGATCCCCAGGCAAAACAAAAGATCCTTTCAGGTCAATTCAATGTGGCCAGCTGCCCCAGTTGTGGATACCAGGGAAACATTGCCACACCATTGGTATATCACGACGCCGGTAAGGAGCTGCTGCTTACCTTCTTCCCTGCTGAACTAGGGCTGCCAGTGAATGAGCAGGAAAAGTTGATCGGCCCGTTAATCAGCATGGCTGTTAACAAGCTTCCAGCAGAGAAGCGTAAAGCTTACATCTTCCGTCCGCAAACCATGTTGACCATGAAACTGCTGGTGGAAAAGGTACTAGAGGGTGAAGGCATCACCCGCGAGATGATCGAGAAACAGGAAAAACAGCTTGCCTTCATCCGCGAATTGATGAATACTGCGGAAGCGGATATGCCAGCCAAGATCACAACTAGCGCGGAGCTCATTGACGAAACCTTCTTTGAGCTATTTAGTCATTTGACTGAAAGTGCATTGGCCAGCCAGGATAAAGCCAGTGTGGAAAAGCTGGGAGTGATCGAGAAGATGCTGCTGGAGCACACCGAAATTGGCCAGAAAATGAAACATCAGGCTTTGGAAGCGCAGGAAGCAGTTAAGTCGCTGCAGGAAATCAGCAAATCTGGCATGACCCGCGAAAATCTTTTAGACCTGATCATCGCCGCCCCGAACGAAATCCGCCTCTCCACCCTGGTGCGCATGACCCGCTCAGGAATGGATTACTCCTTCTTTCAGATTCTCACCGAGCGCATCGAAGCGGCAGGCGGGGATGAGAAGCAAAAACTAACGAATCTGCGAAATTCGGTATTGAAGCTGGTGGATGAAATTGACCGCGAGCTGCAAGCCCAGGCTACCCAGATGGATCAGCTGATCGACAAGATTGTGGCTGCTCCAGATATCGCGCGGGTGATGGAACAATTGATGCCGGCTGTGAATGAGATCTTCGTCCAGGTGCTGCGAGCCAGGCTCGAGGCTGTAGAAAAAAGCGGCGACCAAATTAAACTTGGGAAACTAAACCAGATCGTGGATGCCATTCAGAAAGCAGCAACGCCCCCGCCGGAATATGGTTTGATCGAACAATTGCTGCAAACTGAAGATGATGAAGCGATTAATCAACT
>PNON01000017.1 GCA_013824865.1 Anaerolinea sp.
GCTTCTTGTTTTCGATTGTGAATTCCACATCCTGCATGTCTTTATAATGCTTCTCAAGCATGGCAGTAATGTCCATGAATTGCTGGTAAGCTTCGGGGAGATCTTTCTTGAGATGGATGATCTTTTCGGTGTTGCGGATGCCAGATACCACATCTTCGCCCTGGGCGTTGAGCAGGTAATCGCCGAACATTTCGCTCTCGCCGGTTTGCGGGTCGCGGGTGAAGGCGACACCGGTGGCTGATTCCCAGCCCATATTACCAAATACCATCGTCACAATATTAACCGCGGTTCCTAAGTCATCGGGGATGTTGGTGGCGCGTCGGTAATCCACGGCGCGTTTTCCATTCCAACTCTTGAAAACGGCTTCGGTGGCCAATTCCAATTGCTTCATGGGGTCCTGAGGGAACTCAAACCCGTGGCTGGTGGTTACTTCCTGGAATTTTTCAGTCAGGAATTTGAGATCAGCGGCTTTCAAGTCGGTGTCGGATTTGTATCCCTTCTGATGTTTGTAGGCCTCCAGAACATCCTCGTAGGCTTCATCTGGTAGGCCCAATACAACAGAACCAAACATCTGGATGAGGCGGCGGTAGGAGTCGTATACAAAGCGTTCGTTGCCCGTCAACTTGACCATGCCCCTGGCAGTGCGGTTATTGAGACCAATGTTGAGGACGGTGTCCATCATGCCAGGCATGGAGAACTTGGACCCTGAGCGGCAGGAAACAAGCAGCGGGTTGGATGGGGAACCAAATTTTTTCCCAGCAGCAATTTCCACCTTTTTCAAAGCGGAAAGCACCTGGCGCCACATGCCCTCGGGGAACTTGCCGGCGGCTGAGTAAGCATTGCAGGCTTCAGTGGTGACGGTGAAGAATGGCGGTACCGGCAGGTTGATGCGGGTCATTTCTGCCAGGTTGGCGCCTTTACCACCCAACAAACCACGTACCTTATCCCAGTCGCCTTTGGCGTATTTCTGCGCCAGTTCGACTTCATTAAATAAATATACCCATTTCTTTGCCATAAATCCTCCAGGATGTAATGATTATTAACCTGACATGCAGGTAAATTTTTATCTAATTTGAAAATTCTACCATAGATTGACTATACAAATCTAAATAAACGGAAATAAATACATCAGGGAGAGGCAATTTGCTTTGATTCCAAGTAAATTGAGGTAATAAAAATGAAAATATGGGAATTTACGAGCAAGTAAGGTAGAATTATCCTCATTATGCAAATCACTGATTACAGATAAAAAAAGTACCGAGGGAGAATATCTTGCAAACCTGTTCCCGCTGTTACGCCCAAGCACCAGATAACGTTATTTTCTGCACCAGCTGCCAGAGCGATCTGCGCGATTATTCCAACACAATGGTGGCTTTGAAGGAACTCAAGAGCAATCCCAGGGTAAAGAGCGTCCGCATCAGCGTGTACCAGGATGCCTGCCCTGAATGCCACGCGCACCAGGGGACATATGATAAGGATAATGTTCCCAGCCTGCCGCACTCCGGCTGTTCGCATCCTGAGGGATGTCGGTGCTTTTATGAACCTTGTTTGAATACTTTGTATCCGTAATTGCTTTAACTGTAGCAAAAGAGAATAATACGCTACTGCTGATACTGCTTAATCACAAACTCTTTTGCCTGTTCTTCATTCACAACCAATCCGGCAGCTTGCTCCTCCCTTAGCTTCGCCAGCAACTTTCCAATGATCTGACCGGGATGGATATTGAGCAAGCGCTGTATATCATGCCCATCCAGCAGCACAGGCGGGTCCACCACACTATCGCGCTCATACCACCATGCATGCATCAATTTGACGGCTACACGCAGCGATGGCATTGGGAAAGTCCCAACAGTCAGCCCATCATTGCCTATAAACGCATTTGCCAGGTACAAAATCGCAGCGTCTATCCCATATTCACCCGCATATGAAAAATAGCGATGAATGATCCGTTGATCTGAGCTTTCCACTCCAGCTACATTCTTCGCCAGCCAGTCTCTGCAGCCCAGGATGGAATCCAGGGCTTGCCTCTCGGAATTGGTGAGCACCAGGTCGGCGCCTAATTGACCCAAATCGAATTCCGGGGAAGTCCCCCACCCCAGGCAGGCCAGCACCCATAGGGTGGAACGAGGCCGATCCTGTTGAATTCGCGCATTGCTCAATCCGCCAATGCGCGTACGATAACCACTGAGTTCGTTCAGAAGCAAGCCGCTCCATAGATTCTCTTCTCTGTCAGTCTGGCCGCTCTGCATGAGTGCTAGCAACCGATCCAGAGTCCGCACTCGTACCAGCCACTCTTCTCGTTTTTCGTTGGGAAGATCCAGCATAGGAGATATATTCTCCCCAACTTGCAGGTTAAAGAGTAAGCGTAAAAATTTCGCTGGCTGGGTTTCGAGACCCTTGAAAAACTCATCCCGCCTGCGCTCAGCGGTAATATTTGCCAACTGCAAATGGTGGACTTTGATCTGAGCCAGAGTGCTGGTATCCAGCTTGAGCTGCAGGTCACAGGCCATGCGGGCGGCGCGGATGACGCGGACAGGATCATCCTGGATGGACGCAGGAGAGCAGGCTTTCAGTATCCTATCCTTTATGTCTTGTGCACCGCCGAGCGGATCAATCAATTTCTGCGGATCATGGATATCGACAGCCATGGCGTTGATGGTGAAATCACGCGCTGCCAGGTCCGCGTCAATGACTGTACCACGCATCTTGTTGAAATCCAGGTACAGCGGCTTGCCATCTGAAATATGAATGATTAGGCGGAAGGATTCGCGTTCTTTATCGAGGATATAAAAATCGGAACCCAAAGTGGCTGAAACCCGCCTGGCCACCTTTTCAGTGGCGTTTTGGACCGCGAAGTCCAGGTCACCGGCACGGCGCTCGAGCAAGGCATCCCGCACAGCGCCACCCACCAGATAAATACCGGGAACACCTGATAAAATTTGCTGCACCTGCATGAAAATGGGATGAAAGGTCATAACACGATTCAGGGGGATGTAAGAAATAAGGATGGTTTCTTTGGCGCGAACGGCTTTGGCAGCTTTGAAAACCTGCTCTGGGGAACCACCTTGACTGATGATAGCCTGCCCGATACGTGCAATCCACCTGCCGGAATAGGGACTGACTGGCTCCATCTCATCCGTGGGGGTCATTCTTCCGGCCGGTATTTTTCCAAATCCACCACACCAACAAAGGGCAGGTTGCGATAATATTCGTCAATGTCCAGCCCATAACCAAAAACAAATTTGTTGGGGATGGTGAAACCGCGATACTTGATAGGCACATCTTCTTCCCGGCGTTCAGCTTTGTCCAGCAGGGTGCAGACGACCAGGCTCTTTGGATGGCGGGTAGCAAGCAAATCCAATACCGACGCAATGGTATGACCGCTATCCACTATATCTTCCACCAGAATGACATTTTTTCCCTCCACACTGGTATTAAGATCAAGGGTGATACGCACCTGTCCACTCGATTCACGCGCGCCCGAACCATAAGATGATACAGCCATAAAATCCACAGCCAACGGAACATCAATCTCGCGAATTAAGTCAGTGAGAAACAACACCCCGCCGCGCAGGATGCAAATCAGCAGCAACTCCTCTCCCTGGTAGTCATGGCTGATTTCACGCCCCAGCGCTGCAATGCGCGATTGCAACTGCTCCCTGGTTACCAGTACCTCAGCCAGGAATGTACGGTAGTCTTGCATGGTTGATCTCCTTACTTACCTGGCACATCGTGATGCTGCCGGCAGCGGGCTTCATACAACTCTGCCGCGCCCACGATGACTACCGGGTCGTCGTACCTGGCTGGCTGGCCATTGACCAGGCGCTGGGTGCGTGAAGCTGGCTCTCCACAGACCATGCAAATGGCCTGCAGTTTATCCACTTTTTCCGCATTGCACATCAGCACCGGCATGAGGCCAAAAGGTTCGCCACGGAAGTCGGTATCAAGGCCGGCGACAATAACCCGCATGCCGCTGTCCGCCAGTTCAATTACCAGGTCCACCACAGCCAAATCAAAGAACTGGGCTTCGTCGATGGCAACAACTGTAGTGTCCGCTTTAATATGTTGCCGTATGTCTACAGCGTGATTTACTGGAAGGGCATCAAACTCGGATCCAGCGTGTGATTTGACTTTTTCAGTGGCATAACGAATGTCAATGGCTGGCTTGAACACCTGCACCTTCTGACGCGCAATCGTTGCTCTGCGCAGCCGCCGGATCAACTCGTCCGTTTTACCACTGAACATGGATCCACAAATCACTTCCACTGAGCCATTATGATGCTTCATTCCGCCACCTTTTATGATTGGTATAGTAACAGGCAGATGCATCCATGCATCTGCCTGTTAAGTGTACATGAAATTATGTCCGCGGGCAATATCAGACGGCGGGCTCTTCTGCTGCGGTGGGTAGGTCATAACCTAGGGATCGCAGTTTCTTTTTCGCATCGATGAGAGACTTGCGTCCAAATCCTTCAATAGCCAGGAGAGCTTCTTCGCCTTCAGCTAATTTGTCAATAAATTGGCCAAAGCTTTTGATTTCTGCTTTTTCGAGCGCAGCCAGCGCACGGGCGCTAAGTTCAAGTTCTGCAACCAACCGGTCGGGTGAGGTACGCTCACTATCGCGGGAAACCTTCTGATCCACGAATTCCTGGCGGGCTTGTAGTTTCTTGTAGAAGCGATCCACCTGACCTTCAATGTCGATAAGGCGTTGCTGCTGGCCGGTGAAGAATGGGTGGCACTTGGAGCAAACCTCGGTGCGGATTGTTTTTTTTGTGGAACCGGTAGTCCAGGTATTACCGCAGGCGCAAACCACCTGGGCATCCGGATAATAGTTTGGATGAATGTCTTTTTTCATAGCTCTTTATCGATCCTCTTCCCTGGTGGGAATAATCAGGTAGTTAATCCTGTAACTGGGGAACAACGCTAACCCGTTTCTTTCCATCCGGTAACGTCTTAAATTCAATAATGCCATCAGAAGTTGCGAATAGAGTATCGTCTTTTCCCACACCGATGTTTTCACCGGGTTTAATCCGAGTGCCACGCTGGCGCACAATGATATTTCCGGAGAGAACTTTTTCTCCAGCATATTTTTTTACGCCTAAGCGTTGTGCATTACTATCACGACCGTTGCGGGATGAACCGCCACCTTTTTTATGTGCCATTTGCCTTACTCCATTGAAATTGAATCAACCATCAGGCGGGTAAATTTTTGCCGATGGCCAGTTTTGACGCGAATACGTTTCTTCGGGCGGTATTTGAATACGATCAGTTTTGGACCTTTAATGTGTTCCGAAACGGTTGCTTTGACGGATACTTTCTTCACGTAGGGGGTACCAACCGAGATTTTATCGCCATCCACTACCATCAGAACATTTTCCAGAGCCAGCTCTGATCCCTCTTCAACAGGCAGCAGGTCGACTTCGATCGGGCTGCCTTCGACGGCTTTATACTGTTTGCCGCCACTTTCTACTATTGCGTACTTCATTCCTTTTCTCCAATCTTCACTTCACCTTAATCCACGCGTGGAACGCCCAGTTAAGGGGAAGTTGGGGATGCATATATATACCCCAGCGTTGCCGGGGTTACGGTTTGTCTATTATAAAGCAGGATACGCAGAATTGTCAACGATCCCAGCTAAGTAGACATTTGCTTTTAAGGCTTTACCCGGGAAGGGAGGCGGAGTGGGATGCAACTGACCATGCAGAAACAATCAGCTTGTCAGGCGAAGTGAGATTCTGCCGCGGTCAATTTCCACCTTGATGATCTCCACCTCGATGACATCCGCCACTTGCAGCACAGCGCCAAATGGCATCTGCGAACGATGTACGAGGCCATCCTGTTTCACGCCAATATCCACAAACGCGCCAAAGTCCACCACATTTCGCACGGTACCTTTTAACTTCATCCCCTCCGCCAGGTCTTCCATCTTCAGCACATCACCGCGGAGGATGGGTGTTGGAGCATCCTGGCGTGGATCCCGTCCCGGGCGTACCAGTTGCTCCAGGATATCGGTCAGAGTGTGTACCCCGCAGCCCAACTCAACCGCCAGCGCTTCAGGAGTAATCTCAGCGCGCAGCTTCTCCACTGCTTGCCGTCGCTCCGTCAGCGTCGCGTCAACTGCCATCCCTGCTCTTGCCATTACTCTGTGAGCCACAGGATAGCTTTCAGGGTGGATGGCTGATGCATCCAGGGTGTTTTTACCTCCACGGATACGCAAAAATCCAGCGCTCTGTTCAAAAGCTCTGGGGCCTAATCCGGCCACTTTTTTGAATTGTGTTCTATCGGTAAAACTGCCATTCTCATCCCGATATGAGACCATCTTTTCTGCCAGCTTTGGGCCAATGCCAGCCACATACGCCAGCAAAGCTGGGGAGGCAGAATTTACATTGACGCCAACCCGGTTCACTACATCCTCCACCACCCCATCCAGCGTGGATTTGAGCAAGCCCTGATCCACATCGTGTTGATAAAGGCCGACCCCGATTGAACGCGGATCTATCTTCACCAGCTCAGCCAGTGGATCTTGTACACGCCGGGCGATGGATGCAGCGCCGCGCAATGACACATCGAGGTCTGGCATCTCCTGTCGCGCCAGCGGACTAGCCGAGTAGACGCTTGCCCCAGCTTCATTTGTGATGATGTATTTCACCCCGGGCAAGTCTTTGATAAGTTCAGCAGCCAGGTGTTCAGTCTCGCGGGATGCGGTGCCATTGCCGATGGAAATGAGCGTAACGTTGAGCCGGGCAATCAGTCCGCGCAGGTTTTCTAATGCCTCGATCCACTTTTTTTGCGGCTCATGAGGATATATGGTGCCGGTATGCAACAGCTTGCCATTGGTATCGACCACAGCAACCTTACAACCGGTACGAAAGCCCGGGTCCAGTCCCAGTATCACGTGCCCGGCCAACGGAGGTTGGTTGAGCAGCCCTCGCATATTATCCGCGAAGACACGGATGGCATGCAGTTGGGCATTCACGGACAGCTCGCGCCGCACGTCACGTTCAATTGCCGGCAGCAACAGCCTATTTGCGCTGTCCCTGATGGCTAGCTCCAGTTGCTCACTGAAAGGTGAATGTGGATCAGGACAGAATTGCGAGTGAATGGCGTTTAGCCAGTCCCGTTCCGACACCTGCACAGTTACGCGCAGCGCTTCATCAGATTCTCCCCGGTCAATAGCCAGTACCTGGTGCGGATGGAGCTTGTCCACCCGGTTTTCGTAATCATAATACAACTCATAAACACGCTTTTCATCTTTAGCCCCATCGACCTTTTCCACACTCACTGTGGCAAACTGCAGTGCCCTTTCACGCGTCAACCGGCGAACATCCGCGTGGTCGCTGATGGTCTCCGCTGTGATATCGCGCGCTCCGGCCAAGGCATCTTCGATGGTGAGTACCTGTTCGTTGAGGAAGCCTTCGGCCACCTTTTCCGCGCTTTCCGATGTACGGGATTGATTAATAATAAATTCCGCCAACTCTTGCAAACCCTTTTCACGGGCGATGCTGGCACGGGTGCGGCGTTTCGGTTTGTAAGGCGCATAAAGATCCTCCACCGCGGTCAATGTAGCCGCTTTGCATATCTTATCTTCCAGTTCAGGCGTTAGTTTTCCTTGCTCGTTGATGGAGGCCAAAACTGCTGCTTTGCGCTCATCCAGCGTTCGCAAGCGGTCCACTTCGGACTGGATACTGCGCAGTTGTTCTTCATCCAACGTACCGGTCATTTCTTTTCGGTAGCGGGCAATGAATGGGACAGTGTTTCCTTCATCCAACAGTTGGATGGCAGCCGCCGTCTGGCTGGGTTTGATCTTGAGGGCTTGCGCAATAATGGTAGAGTATTCAGTCACGCTGCTTTCCTTTTCGGGGGAGTGTGGACGCAATTTTATCATGGTTGATTATTGATTTCCTGCAACCCAAATTGATTGCAGAATTTTATCATTTCGATATCATAACCGCATGATAAGAGCACAGCGCATGTTCCTATCCTTCACCCTGCCTGCCGCAGGATTGATCAGCACACATTCACCATCGTAATCCACCCATAGCGGTGATACATGAGGGCTGCCATCCGGCATGAGCGTAGCCGGTACCCAAAGTTTTTCGTTTGAATAAATCGAGAAATTCTTCTGGTACTCTTGTAATAACTATTTACATAAATATAAATTCAAGTTTTCACAGCTAATGATATAGATTGTTTATAATATATTGAATAGGAGTCCAATGAAAGAAATAGATCAATCCAGTTGGCCACGCCGCAAGCATTTTGAGATCTTCAACACCTTTGATTACCCTCATTTTAATCTGTGTGCGAATTTGGATGTGACTCATATCTACAATATGGCTAAAACTACCGGGTTTTCATTAAATATCTCTCTGGTGTATATCATCTCCCATACAGCCAACGAGCTGACTGAATTTCGCTGGCGCATCCGCGACAATTCAGTGGTGGAGCATGAAGTGGTGCATCCATCAACTTCCATTATGAACGATGATAACCTTTTTTCATTCTGCACCATTAACTATGATTCTGATTTCAAGGTTTTTGTTAAGGAAGCAGAAAAAACAATTGCCTACCGGAAGCTGCACCCCACGCTGGAGGATGAACCCGGACAGGATGACTTGCTATTCCTTTCCGGTATTCCATGGGTTTCTTTCACCGGTCTAACCCACCCCATCCACATGCACCCGGCAGATTCCAACCCGCGTTTCTCGTGGGGTAAGATTTTCCGGGCTGGACAAAAACGCATGCTGCCTTTTTCTGTACAGGTGAATCACGCACTCATGGATGGGTTTCATGTAGGACGCTATTATCAGCGTCTACAGGCTTTCCTGGAAAACCCCGAATCGTGGATGAAGTAATAACTGGAAAATTATAATCATATGAGGAAAGCGAATGACAAAGAGACTGATCGTCGTAGCTGGCAATATCGGAGCAGGCAAGACATCACTGACCGAAAGGATTGGCGTTCGGCTTGGCTGGCGCACTGCCTTCGAGTCAGTAGCGGATAATCCTTACCTCCCAGATTTCTACAGGGATATGAAAACCTGGTCCTTTCACCTCCAGGTCTTCTTTTTAGGGCATCGTGCCCAGCAATTCATGGACCTGGCCAGTGATCCACTTTCCGCCATCCTTGATCGCAGCATTTTTGAAGATGCGTATATCTTTGCCCGCGCACTGCACCACATGGGTAATTTCACCGAGCGTGATTATGATGCCTACCGCAGACTTTACGAATTAGTCGTTAAGAATTTACCTGCTCCCGATTTGCTTATCTACCTGCGTGCACCTGTGAACGTGCTGATGAAACGCATCCAAGCCCGTGCGCGGAATATTGAAACTGGAATTTCCCCAGATTATCTCTCCCTTTTGGATTCTTACTATGATGACTGGCTGGGCAGCTTTGATCTGTGCCCGGTGCTCACCATCCAGACGGATGACCTGGATTTTGTGCATAAACCGAAAACACTGGATATCATCGTGGACAGGATCAACCAAAAATTGGCTGGGAAAGAAGACCTGGTCTTCTAATACCCGGTCAGTGAGTATGATTTTTTTCACCAGCGGCTTCGCGCAACCAAACGAGTGAATATGCGTATACATGGATAGACCTCTGACACCTTCTCCCGGAAGACGGCAAGCATGACACAAATCACTACCGTGGATCTTAATAATTTCACTCAAATCGTGGAGGAAAATCATCGTCCGGTCTACAATCTTTGCTACAGGATGCTGGGTGATCCAAGCGATGCTGAAGATGCGTCTCAGGAAACTTTTTGGAAGGCATACCGGAATTTTCACCGCTATGACCCGACGCGTTCTCTGCTCACCTGGCTGCTTTCCATCGCTGCCCACCACTGCATTGACGAACTACGCAAACGGAAGATGAAAACTTTCAGTATTGATCTGTTCGCTGATGAGGTACTTCCTGACCAGGCACCTTTACCTGAAAGCATGGTAAGCACCAATCTGGAGAATGAACAGTTGCGATGCTTGCTGACTAAACTTCAACCGGATGATCGCGCAGCCATCATCATGCGTTACTGGTACAGCCTGTCAGATGAGGAAATTGGTGAATGCCTCCATCTGAGCATCAGTGCCGTAAAAAGTCGTTTATTCCGTGCCAGAAAATTGCTTGCGTCAGCCTGGCAAAGACAACAAGGCGAGAGCACTGCTGATATAAGGAGACAACATGAACCACAATCCATTTGAAGAGTGGCTGTTCGAAGACCAGCTGACATTAGAAGAGCGAACTCAGCTGAATGTTCACTTAAAGGAATGTGCCAGTTGTCGTGCCTTGTCTGCCGCTGGATTGGAAACTTCACGATTGCTTTCCAACTCTGCTCCAGTCAGCCCGGCGGCAGGCTTCACAGATCGGTGGGCAAGCTTAGCCACAGATAAGGAAGCAGCGGAACAAAAAAAGCAGGTTCGTTTACTCTTCATTCTTTTGGCTTCTTTCGCTTTGCTTTCTATCACCTCTCTATTCCTATCGAGTTACTTCTCAGATCATTCCATTATGGCAGTGCTATCCAATGTAATATTTAACGCACTGCACTTGATCGAGCGGACGATAATCATTATACAATCCTACCGATTCGTACTTACTGTCCTCCCATTCCGTATTCCTTATCTAATGTGGGTGGTTGTTATGGCCAATGCAGCCTTCTGGATGGCCTTCTGGAGTCTTTCAATCTGGAAATTCTCATCGCTCAAGCGGGTATTTGCATGAAGAAAATCTTTCTCACGATTTCCATTACACTTCTGCTCGCGATCAGTCTACCTGCACCTGTTCATGCAAGTCAGGTAATGGAAGACCAGGTCTCCATCGGTGGAATAGTTCGAATTGAATCAGGTGAAAAAATCGATGGTAGTTTGATTGTCCTTGGCGGAAAGGCGGTTATCGCTTTTGGAGCGAATGTGTCCGGAGACGTGGTGATCATTGGCGGTCAGACTGAAATCGAAGGCGATGTCGGTGGTGACCTGGTGCTTGTGGGTTCAGAAGCCAGCTTGCTGCCAACCGCACGGCTTGTTGGAAATGTAGAATCCATCTCATCCAGATTTGATCAGGCCACTGGAGCACAAGTTAAGGGTCAGATCCACGAGATTGGAGCATATTCCCTTCTGAGCACTGGCCTGGATGTAGATCACCCAGCATATATAAACCCACTAGAGGTGTCAAAGCTCAACTTCTCACCGGTGATGCAAGTAACAGGCAGCGCATTTCAAAGTTTCCTACAGGCCATTTTTGCCATGCTGGTGGCGTTGATATTTCCGCGTCGCTTGAAAGGTGCAGCAATTCAGCTGAGTAGCGCCATCTTACGGACAACCAGTTTCGGCTTGCTGGCAGCCATTGTCTCTCCTTTGCTGATTGCTTTTATAGCCATCACCATCATTGGTATTCCCCTGGCTATGCTGGGCGCAATTGCGCTAGCGCTTGCGGTTATATTTGGATATATCGCGATAGGAGCAGCCATTGGTATCTGGATCGCAGCCGCGTTCAAGTCACAATGGCATATCGCAGTCTGCGCCGGCGTTGGCACAATGCTTTTAGCTCTGGTAATGGCTCTTTTGTCAAAGCTTGGCACTGGCGGCATCATTGTTATCATACTCATTCACCTGCTGGGTCTGGGTTCGGTGGTATTAACCCGTTTTGGCAGGAGTGAAAGAATATCGAATTAATCGCTGTTTTGGAGGAAGAATGAAGAAGAAACTATTACCCCTGTTCGTATTGATCATCTTCGTCACGATGGCTTGCAGCTTCACAGTAAATGTACCGACGATTGAAACTGGTCCTGACCAGACATACCAGATTCAAGAAGAAGCTCCTTCGGGCAATGAACCATTTGACATTTCACTGAAGATTGGCGCAGCCAAGCTGGACCTTTCTGGTGGAGCTGCGGGATTGGTAGATGGAACCGTCGTATATAACATTGAAGATTGGGAACCCGAACTTGATCGCACCGCCAGTAGTCTCAAGATTTCTCAGGGCAAGGCATCCAATGTCGGTGGTTTCAATGTCAATGACATTAAGAACGAATGGACACTAAGATTCTCTGAAAATGTTCCGCTGAATCTGTCCATTGATGCTGGTGCGTATACGGGATTAATGGACTTCACCAATATTCCCCTGCGATCACTGGTCATCCATGACGGCGCAAGTGATAATACCATTCAATTCGGCGCCCCGAACCCTTCACGCATGGAAAGGTTCGATTATACGACCGGTGCTTCCACTGTTAGACTCGAAGGTCTGGGAAACACAAACTGCGACAAGATTACCTTCACGGGCGGTGCTGGCACCTACACCCTCGACTTCACCGGTAATATGCAACGGGATATGAAAGTAAAAATTGACGCGGGTGTGAGCACCATCCGCATCATAGTCCCGGCCGGGATAAAAGTTGAAGTGGACGTACAGGGCGGGATGAAAACCGTTTCCACCCAGGGCACCTGGACAGTTAATGATAACTATTACACAACCGGTACTGGCGGGATCACCCTATCGCTGGTGATCAACACCAACCTGGGCACCCTCATGCTCGACCAGGAAGATTAATCCGTTTACCCACTTTGAATGACCAAAACCCGGGTGCCGCCCGGGTTTATCAGCGCTTAGTTCGAGTGATAAAAAGTGAAGCAACCGCGCCCATTAAGCAGATTAAAGCTGTGGAGTAAAACACCGGGATAAAACCTGTTTTATCCGCCATGTACCCGGAAGCCATGGCCCCAAGTGATCCACTGGAAAACATAAAACCTAAAACCAGCCCTGTAACGAGGCCAGTCCCGCCATGGATTAGCCTCTGCGCCAAAACGAGAATAACGCAAAAAGCGGATCCAGTTAGAAAACCGGAAAGGGGGATAAGATAATAATAAAGCGGATGATAACCCAGGATGGGTATTATAAGCAGCGGTACAGTCCCCAAGAAGAGCGATCCACTCACAATAATTCCTTTGGGATATTTATCCGCTAATACTCCCCCAAAGACATTACCGATGGCATAACCACCCATAAATAACGCGGACAGTACCCCATATATAGAGGGGGTTTGACCAAGATCTCCCAGG
Source organism: Anaerolinea sp. (assembly GCA_013824865.1). Taxonomy (GTDB): domain Bacteria; phylum Chloroflexota; class Anaerolineae; order Anaerolineales; family Anaerolineaceae; genus PNON01. Next base: position 13,060 of record PNON01000017.1, read on the forward strand.
TACTTGGGCATGAAGGTCACCATGTTTTGCTGCACCCATGAGAGGAAGGCAGCAACAACCACCAGCGCAATCAATTCCTGGCTCAGTTTAAATCTGCCTTCCCGCTTTTCCACCTTTTGAACCATATTGAATGGACCAGCCTGCCGCAGTTGCCAGGAAGCCCAGCCTGCCATAGGCAAGGTAAGAAAAATGAGAGGAAAGAGCCCGGCAACCCCAAATCGATCCAGCAGTGGCCCACCCATCAGTGGTCCCAAAAATCCACCTACCTGTCCAAACAGGAAGAACATGGAGGTGGCAGTTGTCTCCAATCCGCTCAATTTTTCGCGCCCCAATGTAGTTGCTTCAGCGGCTCCCGCGGGGTGGAAGGCTCCAGATCCCAGGCTAGCAAGTATGAGATAGATAAGCGCAGTGGAAGTGGGGGTAAGGAGTGCCAGGAGAAACCAGAAACCCATCCACAGCACTCCGCCACTAACCAACCAGCGTGGGCCGAGGCGGTCAGCAAAATACCCAAACACCGGCTGCGCCAGCGCTGCTGACACCACATAAACGGTGCTGATCATGCCGATCATGGCATTCGTCAACCCCATGGGACCACTCCAATAAGTGAGAAGCACTGCGCGCTGACCGTTTAAGATATCGATCACCAGGTGGCTGAGTGCAACGGAAGAAAAGAGCTTGTCTAGAAGTAAGGCCATCTTAAGAAGTTACCGGTAGAGTTGGTTATGGATGATGATCGCTTCTACACCAGTAACAACGTAGGCTCGCCATGTCCGGTCATGTTTAACCCGTTCGCGTATTTCGTGAGATGAGATTTCCACTATGGGAGTTTTTAACAAGTGCGTCTTGGCTCTAAGTGCAGGTAAAACAGCATTTAATTTATTCCAATCAGGCACTTTACCCTCGCGTTCCATCACGATGATGCCATCACATACTGTGACGAATCCCTTTGAATCATGCCATACGGGCAGGTCATCCAGCGCGTCTTCGCCCATGACGTAGAAAAGCTCGGTTCCAGGAAGCTGCCGGTGGAACTCTTGGACTGTGTCAACAGCATAATGCGGCCCTGGACGTAAAGACTCAATGTCAGAAAAACGGAATTCAGCGAATCGCTCGATTGCAGCTTTCACCATGTCAGCCCGAAGTGAGAAAGGTGATATCTGTTTCCCCTTCTTATGCGGAGGATCTGGGGTCAAAACCCAGTAGACAGCATCCAATTTCATCTGCTCCATTGCCTCAGCTGCCAGCACCAGATGACCCAGATGCGGTGGGTCGAAAGTGCCACCAAAGATGCCTATACGCATATTAGTCCTGCCAATCAAATTCAAATTCACCAATGCAGACAGTTTCGCCATTTTCCACCCCGGCTTTACGGAGTGCATCATCAACCCCCAACGTGTCCATCAGGCGCTGGAACCTGCGGATGGATTCTTCCATCTCCCAGTAAGTCATAGCTGCTGCGCGTTCAATCGCTTTGCCCTTTACCCGCCACTTGCCATCACTGTCCTTTAAGATGGTAAAATTACGCGCATCCTCCTCCGGCCGGTAAACCGGTATAGCATGAGCTGCCGGTAGTTCTGGCTCGGGACTCTCTCGCAATAGTTGGGCAGTTTTCCACATCAGGTCAGTCAGGTTGGTGCGAGCCAGCGCGGAAATAGTCAGCAATTGAATACCGCGTTTCTTGAATTCCTTTTGCAATCCGGCAACTTTCGCGAGCACTTCGGGATTATCTATTTTATTTAACACCACCAGCTGCGACTTTTCACCCAGCATGGGATCGAACAGGGCTAATTCACTGTTGATCTGCGAGAAATCCGCCAGTGGATCTTCCGATTCACCATTCAAAAGGTGAATTAATACGCGGCAGCGTTGAATATGTCTGAGGAAACTATCACCCAGACCCACACCCATGTGAGCGCCTTCCACCAAGCCTGGGATATCAGCCAGAACAAGGGTGGTATTGTCATCCAGATTTACAACCCCCAGGTTCGGCTCGAGTGTAGTGAATGGGTAGTTGGCAATCTTCGGTCTGGCGTTGGTGACAGCTGCCAGAAGGCTAGATTTGCCAGCGTTGGGCATGCCCACAATGCCAATATCTGCAATCAATTTCAATTCCAGGCGCAGATTCTTCTCTTCACCCGGTTCGCCTTTTTCAGCAGTGCGCGGCGCTTGATTGCGGGAATTCTTGAAATGAGGATTACCTTTTCCGCCGCGTCCACCCTGGCAGAGAATGAATTGCTGATCCTTTTCCACCAGGTCAACAATCAAGGCGCTGCTGTCTGAGTCATAGATCAACGTACCGGGGGGTACCTCTATGATGAGACCCTTTGCCCCCCGCCCTGTCTGGTTGTTGACTCCACCTTTACGGCCATCATCGGCGATAAAATGGGTTTTGTGCTGAAAGAGCTGCAGGGTATTCATGTGGTTGTTCACCACAAAAATGATGTTCCCACCCTTGCCGCCATCGCCGCCATCTGGTCCGCCATGCGTAATGAACTTTTGCTGCAGGAAATGAACCATGCCATCCCCGCCCTTGCCTGATCTAACGTAAATTTTTACTTCATCAATGAACATAAAGTTATTATAACCGAGGGTTCGGTTATAATAGATAATTGGGTAATTGAAAAAACAAGGGAAGAATAATTCACACCCCGAAGGTCAGATTCGGGGTGTGTGCTGGATGCTAATTCTATTTCGTGGGGATGCTGGCTACCGGTGTAACCGCGCTTTTATTCTTGTTTTGTTTTTTCTTTTTCTTTTCTTTATTTTTCGGGCTCTTATCTCCCATTTGCTCCTCCGGTTACAATTGGTTCATGAATAAAACTTGCTCGGCGTGGCAATCATGATAAACAACAACCATGCTTTTCTACGATTTCGTAGAAGTTATAAAATCATAGCACAATCACACCAGGTGTACAAGCATCTCAACTCCAGATTTCATAATTTGAATCCCTGGTTCTTGGAAAAGCCACCAAGTTTGAATTATCACGTTTTTTATTCATCCTCCATCTGGTCAAACTCCAGCATCTCCCCGGTGTTTACATAAACCACTCTCTCACAAATGTTGGTCACCCGGTCTGCCAGCCTTTCCAAATTATGCGCAGCCCACATCAGGTATTGCGCGGTTTGTACTGTACCAGGATCTTTGATCACCATGTTCGTTAATTCCATTGCCACCTGGTTATACAAATGATCCACCTGGTCGTCATCCAGCGGAATGCTCCGGGCGGACTCCGTATCTCTCCGCATGAACGCTTCCAGGGATCGTTCCAACATACTCAGACCCATTTCTGCCATTTCCTGCAAATGGGTCATGATGGTTATGCTGGAATTTTTCTCAGACATTCTTATGGTAACTTTACTAACACCCTTGGCGTAATCTGCGATCCTTTCCAACTCTGTGATTATTTCCAGGATGGCAGTTAAGAACCGGACATCCCGTCCCATTGGTTGCTGGGTGGCAATCAGCGTGACACAGTTGTTTTCCAGGGCATACCGCTTTTTATTGATTTCCAGGTCATTTCTTATGCTCTGTCGAGCAATTCCGCGATCTGCCTGCTGTAAAGCCTGCATGGATTGGCGAATGGCAATTTCAGCCATCTTGCCAAGCGATAGAACTTCTTGTGAAAGATGACTCAACTGGTTGTCAAATGTTTCACGAGTGTTTATTGGATTCATCGTGGGCCTCAAATCTATCCATACCTTCCGGTGATATAGCCCTCGGTGCGGGAGTCGCGTGGATTTGTAAAAATCTGGTTCGTCTGGCCATATTCCACCAGAACACCGCTTCGATCTTCATCCATGGTCAGGAATGCAGTGTAATCTGATACACGGGCTGCCTGATGCATATTGTGTGTTACAACAATGATGGTGTACTCTTCTACCAGTTCGCGCATCAGTTCTTCAATCTTTAAAGTTGCAATCGGGTCTAGCGCAGATGCCGGCTCATCCATTAAGATGATCTCTGGTTGAATGGCAATCGTTCTGGCAATGCACAACCTTTGTTGTTGTCCACCGGAAAGGGATAACCCGCTTTGATCCAGTTTGTCTTTCACTTCATCCCACAAAGCTGCTTTTCTTAAGCATTGTTCAACCCATTCATCCATATTGGGGTAACCCAATTCGCTCTTAAATCCATTTAATTTTGCACCCCAGGCAACATTTTCATATATGCTTTTGGGAAAGGGGTTGGGTTTCTGGAAAACCATACCTATTTTCCTGCGTACTTCAACAGGGTCAACTGTTTGAGCATAGATGTTTTCTCCCCGGAAAAGGATCTCGCCTTTCAGGTGAGAACCCGGAACGAGCTCATTCATGCGATTAAACGAACGGATTAGAGTGGATTTTCCACAGCCAGAGGGGCCGATAAGGGCAGTGACCTTATTCTGAGGAATCTTCAATGAAACATCTTTAACAGCCCTGAATGTTCCATAATAAATATTCAGGTTGGTTGCTTCAATGGCAAGTGAATTGTTCTGTGGCAAGGTCATCTCAGTACTTTCTATATTTATTTCGTATATAAATGGCAATTGCATTCATCGAAAGAAGAATTAACATTAATACAATAATTGCTCCGGCTGCCAGGTTCCGAAATTCAGGTTGCGGTCTGGTGGTCCATTGGTAGATTTGGATGGGCAGAACCGTAAATTTGGAAAATATATTATTGGGATCAAAGACAATATATGTAGATGCGCCAATTACCACTAGGGGTGCAGTTTCACCCATAGCCCTTGAAATGGCGAGGATTGTCCCAGTCAGTATGCCACGCAAGGCACCTGGTATTACATGTGACCACGTAGTTTGCCACCTGGTGGCGCCCACCCCATAACTTGCCTGACGGATGCTATCTGGCACAGCTTTGATCGCTTCACGCGCATTGATGATGATGAGCGGTAAGACAAGCAAGGCAAGTGTAAGTCCCGCCGAAAGGATTGTGCGGCCATTGGCAGTAGTAGGATCCACCGAACCAAATATTGCACCTGAGGTGATCGGTTCAAGCGTACGAACAAAAATTGCTAAACCAAGCATTCCGTAGATGATTGATGGGACGCCAGCAAGGTTATTGATGTTCGTCTGGATGATCCGATTGAACCAGGTATTTGAAGCATATTCTTCCAGGTAAATGGCTGATCCTACTCCGATCGGAAAGGCGACAATAACTGTGATTAAAACAATCCAAAGTGAACCAAAAATTGCCGTGCGCACACCAGCATTGAGCGGGTTGGAAGATTGCGGGTTTGAAAGCAGGTGGGGCTTGACCCAGGAGTAGAAGACAAGATCAGCTTTGGGGTACTTTTCAGCCGCTTCTGCCCGGATGCTAACTTTGTTCATCAACGAATCTGCCAACGTCCAAGTGGCAGACACTTCAGATTCAAATACTTTTTCAACAACAATGTCATATACTTCACTTTGGCTTTTTTCTTCGAGAGGCATCTCTCTTTGCAACTGCCTCAGTAGTCCTGCAGAAACATTATCCTGAATAATGGTAATTAATTCTTTCTTGGATAATTGTTCCAGGGAAACACCTTCTTTTGTCAGGGAATCGGGGTCAACTTTTGATGAAATGGCAACATAACCAAAAGTCTGATTGAGGATATTTAATAACAGTAATGTAAGGAAGATGATGCCAACATAAGTCGATACTTGAAAAAATATTTTCCAACGATTTGCATTTGCATTACGCAATTTTAGGTTATCAATAAACAAGGGTTTTAATTTTGGTTTGCTCATTCACCCACCTCCCTGAATCTGCTCACAATTCTTTGGCTGATAATATTTAAACCCAGGGTAATAAAGAAAAGTAAAATACCAATAGCAAACAGGCTGTTGTAATCAATTGAGTCGTAACTCAGGTCTCCTCCCGAAATCCGGACAATGTGACCGGTCATTGTTTCTGCCCCCTCGAATGGATTAAATGTGAACTTTGGCCCCGCACCAGCTGCAAGAGCAACAATCATAGTTTCACCGACTACCCTGGATATTCCTACAATAATCGCAGCAGCTATACCAGATATTGCTGCGGGGAAGACCACTTTAACAGCTGTTTCCAATTTGGTGGCTCCTAATCCAACCGCAGCTTCCCTGAGCGAGCGTGGCACTGCTGACAAAGCGTCTTCACTCATGGAAGTGATCAGGGGTAGTATGAGAATTCCCATCACCAACCCTGCTGACGCAGTGTTATAAATGTCCACTACATCCGCACCAAAAATTGACCGTAGAATCGGAGTCATAAAACTAAGGGCAAAATATCCATAAACCACTGTTGGAATTCCAGCCAGTACTTCCAAAATGGGTTTAATTGTGTTTTTAACTTTTATTGTCGCATACTCACTTAAATAAATGGCAATTGCCAGTCCGAAAGGGATTGCGATCAACATTGCAAAAAATGTAGTAATGAAAGTTGATGTAACCAGTGGCAGCACACCAAATTCTCCTACCTGAGGCTGCCATGTAGTACCAGTAAGAAACTCCCAGAGGGATACCCCGGGTGATCCAAAGAATAATAGCGCTTCCTTCCCAATCTCAAAAACAATTCCGATTGTTGTAAAGATAGAGAAGATACCACAAAAATAAAGAAAAGCCTGAATAAATGTTTCACCGGGACGGTGTTTTTTCTTCAGGTTCATTTTTATATCCTCGTTCTCCGTAATAGTTACTTTCGAATGGTTCATGGTCCTCGGTGTTAATATTAATAACCTGACAGCAGGAGATAATCTCCTGCTGTCAGTCACGGTATGTCAATTATTGTAAAATGTCGGCCAGAGCCTGGCGGGCAACGTCAAGGGCTGCATTGCTGGCGGGGAAGTAACCCACATCACTAATCTCTTCATTGACATAAGTCAGGAAGAAGTTGATGTAAGCGCCAACCTGGGGTTTACTCTGAATTATTCCAGCATCAGAGTAAATAAATAGCGGGCGCGCCAGGGCGTAAGATCCATCATCAGCTGATTCAGCCGTCGGAGCCACACCATCAATAGACAGAGCTTTCAGGCTGCCTTGGTTTTCGACAAAGTAAGCATAGCCAAAGTAACCAATGGCGTACTTAGATCCAAGCACACCTTGGACCAAAATGTTGTCATCTTCAGAGAACTGAGCGTTGCTGTTGTTGAGGATATCTGTCTTGCCAGCTTTCACATCTGCTTTACCTTCTGCATTCTTGAACATGGGGGCTATTACAACTTCCACAAAGTAATCGAATGTGCCAGAGTCGGTGCCCGGAGAGAAGCGCAGGATGTTCTCGTTCGGCCATTCAGGGCGAACATCTGACCACTTTTCTGTACTACTGGACCAGATCGACGCAAGTTCATCTAAGGTTACGTCTGTCGCAAAATCATTCTCACTGCTTACCACCACTGCCATCGCATCGGTGCCAACTCGGAATTCGATCGGGGTGCGGCCAAGCGCTGCACAGTTTTCCACTTCGCTGTTTTTAATCGCTCGCGAAGCATTAGCAACATCAGTTTCACCAGTTTTACAGAAGCGCTCAAAACCACCACCCGAACCGATCGAGTCAATGGTGATCTCACCCGCAAAACCTTCTTCATTAAACCTTTCAGCCATCACCTCAGCCAGTGGGAAAACTGTGGAGCTGCCAGCGGTGACCACATTACCACTGAACGCGGCTGGATCTACTGCAGGAAGAATTCCTTCTTCCACCATTGGTGCTTCCGCAGTTGGAGCCTCAGCAACTGGGGCTTCAGCAGCAGGTGTTTCTTCTTTCGTCTGAGGCAGATCTGCCGGTGCACAAGCGGAAAGCACCATAACAGAACCGATTAATACTGCTAGAACGACTTGTAATTTACGAGACATTGTTCCTCCTATATGATGATTAATCTACAGGTTTAGGATACCAGTCGTTCTTTAACAAGCCAGTAAAATAAGGTTATTATCTTGTGATGGATTAGTTAACAGGTTGTTAACGATAAGAGCAGTTATTCCAAAACTAGGCTGAAATAAAAACGTTTCAGGCTATGGGAATTGTAAATCGGAAGATACTTCCTCTACCCACTTCGCTCTCAGCCCAGATTCTACCTTTATGGGCATCCACCAGATGCCTGGCAATGGCCAATCCAAGCCCGGTACCACTACTGGAACGTGACCTGTCGATTTTATAGAAGCGCTCAAAAATGCGCGGCAAGTCTGAAGCTGGAATGCCTTTTCCTGTATCCTTGACCATGAATTCCACAAATTGATCCACCAGCCTGGCACTCAGTATGATCTTGCCGCCTTTTGGAGTGTATTTGATGGCATTGTGCAGTAGATTTACAATTACTTGCTGCAAACGGTTTGCGTCTGCCAGGATTTCGGGTAGATTGTCTGGACAATCTATGTCCATTTCAATCTCTGATCTTTCTGCCTGGATATGTAAGCGGTTGAAAGCTGGTTGAATGATATCAACTACCGTTGTCTTAATGATCTCCAGTGGTACCTTGCCAGATTCAATCCGTGATAATTCCAGCAGTTCTGCCACCATCAAGTTAAGAGAATCTACTTCGTTTTCGATCCTTTCTAAAAAACGACGGGCAGCAGGCGGATCTTCCAACGCGCCATCCTGCAGGGTTTCAGTTAAGGCTTTGATTCCAGCCAGTGGAGTCCGCAATTCATGCGACACGTTGCTTATAAAATCACGGCGCATGTTATCCACATGTACTTGTCGGGAAATATCCTGGAACAGCAGCAGGATATACCCGGGCAGGGATTGACCCAATTGCGTGGCAGCCGCCTGCAAATGTATCTTCTGATTACCAAGTTCAAATTTGGCTGACTGGCTATTCCCGCTTTGAGCACATTTGCGGAACAATTCAACTGACTGATAATCCTGGGTCACTTCTACCAGTGGTATACCTTTCACAGGTCCCGAATGCCAACCGAACATGGTTTCAGCAGCTGGATTAATCAATTGGACCCTGCCAACCTCATCTACGATCAGTACGCCATCAGTCATCTTTTCCAACACAGATGCCAACCGTGCTCTTTCAGATTCGATCTCGCCAATCTGTGTTTCAATTTGCCTGGACATGGCATTAAATGAATGGGTGAGCTGTGCAATTTCATCCCCCTTATATTGCATGTCTGTGCTAACCGTCTCTCCCGGGAATATACCTTTTACAGCCCTGGTTAATTCTCGCAATGGTTGTGAGATGCGAAAAGATATGACGATGGAAAGTAGAATAGCCAGTAAGGTAAAAATCAGGATGCTGATGGTGATCACCATTTGCAACGTATAAATCTTGTTTTCAATCTTGTTCAAAGGTACTGCCATGCGCACAAAACCAGACAGTTGTCCATCCTGGTAAGTGGCAATGGCTGTATACATCATATGGTATCCAACGGTATGGCTGAAGCGAATGCTACTTCCAGAACCTTTCGCTTTAGCCAGCTGTACCTCCGGTCTATCCAGGTGATTGGTCATCTTGGCGCGATCTTCATGTGATTCTCCTGTCACCCTTCCATCTGCAGCGATGATGGTGATGCGTGCATCCAGCACTTTCGCCCATTCACTGGCTGCATCATCAAGATCAATCATGATCCCTGTGGGAACTTCCGCCAATTTGAGTGCTTCAGCAATCAGAAGTGCTTCCGCGGTTTGTTTATCTTCCAGATCTTCAAGATATATTTGCCGCACATAATTGGAAAGGAGAATGCCTAATAAGGACATTGCAAGGATGATAAGCAATGCAAATGGCAATAATATCTTCCAGCGGATTGATCGGAACATATTTATCCCTCGAAACGGTATCCTGAACTTCTAATGGTAATAATGCGCACCGGCGTTGATGGTTCAACTTCTATCTTTTCTCTAAGCCAGCGGATATGAACATCCACTGTCCGGGTATTCCCAACATAATCCCATCCCCACACTCGCTCCAGAAGGAATTCACGCGAAAGCGCACGGCCTACATGTTGTGCCAAAAACAAGAGCAGGTCAAATTCCTTCGGTTTAAGTGCTAGTATCCGGCCAGCTAGCGTTGCTTCATGCCTGTTTTGATCAATAATCAACTCCCCAAATTTAAAGACTTTTGCCGGTGTATTTTCAGTAATGACATTGGTTTCGGTTTCTTTATGAATGCGTTCCCGCCGAAGATGCGCCTTCACCCTGGACATCAACTCCCGCATGCTGAATGGCTTTGTAATGTAATCATCAGCGCCGATCTCCAACCCAATGACCCGATCGATTTCGTCATCACGGGCGGTCAGCATGAGGATTGGCACCCGCAGATCCTTGCGCAGGATGCGGCATACTTCAAAACCATCTATTCCTGGCAGGTTCACATCCAAGATGATCAGATCCGGTTTGGTTAACCTGGCGGTTTCAACCGCAGTGATGCCATCCTCAACAGACTGTACAGAGTACTCCTGCCTGGCAAGGTTATATTCCAGCGCCTCTCGCAGGGTCGGGTCATCTTCCACTACAAGGATCGTTGTCATAGCCATATCCTTTTGCATCACAGGTTGAATTGATAGGATTATTATATCTTACCCAACCAGATGGCAAAAAAGAAAGGAACCCATCTCTGGATCCCTTTCCATATTTTTTCCTTACTGGAAGAAATGTGGATTATTTCTTCTTTCCAAATTTCTTTATAAGAATATCTTCCAGCGTAGGCTGGCCAATCTCTTGCAGTTCGTAACGGACACGCTGCATGGGTTTCTTCACCTTGAGCACACGAGTCAGATCAATGGGAGTTGCGGAAATGACCATGTCCACGTCGGCTTTGTTAATGGTCGTCTCCAGGTCTTTGACCATGGCGTCGCCATACCCCATGGCTGGTAGAATTGCTCCGGTATTTGGGTATTTCTCATAGGTGGCTTTGATGGAGCCAACGGCATACGGGCGTGGATCCACGATCTCTGCTGCTCCAAAGCGGCGGGCAGCCACCCAGCCAGCACCATAAGCCATTTCTCCATGGGTCAGGGTCGGACCATCTTCGATCACAAGCACACGTTTACCGCGGATGGCATCCGGGTTATCTACAAACAGCGGGGAGGCTGCTTCAATCACGATGGCATTTGGATTAAGTTCATGCAAGGAGGCGCGGACCTTCAAAACCGCTTCAGTATTGGCGGTATCCACCTTGTTGATGACGAATACATCCGCGGCGCGGACATTGGTCTCACCAGGGTGGTAAGCCTTTTCGTGTCCGGGGCGGTGCGGATCAGCCACCACGATCTGCAGGTCGGAAACATAGAACGGGAAGTCATTATTGCCGCCATCCCACAGGATGACATCTACTTCCTGTTCTGCCTGGCGCAGGATGGCTTCATAGTCCACGCCAGCATAGACGATCACACCATTATCAAGGTGCGGTTCGTATTCTTCTCGCTCTTCGATCGTGCACTCGTGTTTATCCAGATCAGCATAGGTCGCAAAGCGCTGGACTTTCTGCTTGACGAGGTCGCCATAAGGCATGGGGTGGCGGATGGCAGCCACTTTATAGCCCATTCCACGCAGGATGAGAGAGACGCGACGGGTAGTTTGGGATTTGCCGGAACCTGTCCGAACAGCGCAAACGGAGACAACCGGTTTGGTACTCTTGATCTGAGTATCGCGAGTGCCCATCAGACGGAAATCTGCGCCGGCAGCCAGCACGATGGATGCCTTGTGCATCACATACTCGTGCGGCACATCGCTGTAGGCAAAGATCACCTGGTCCACTTTCAGCTCATGGATCAATTTGACCAAATTGCTTTCCGGGTAAATATTGATGCCGTTGGGGTACAGCTTGCCAGCCAGTTCCGCGGGATAGCGGCGGCCATCGATATTGGGGATTTGCGTGGCTGTGAATGCCACAACTTCATATTCTGCATTGTCGCGGAAGAATACATTGAAGTTGTGGAAGTCGCGCCCGGCGGCTCCCATGATAAGGGTACGGATTGGGGACATACATTTTCTCCTTTGTGTTGGTTTAACCGTCCCGGAGGAGAATTTTCAACCCGGGTCGGCGGCGTTGAGGTTCACATCGCTTCTGGGGCTGTGATGCCCAGGATAGCCAAACTATTGGAGATGGTTTGTTTAGCAGCTGCCACCAGCCGCAGTCGATTGCTGCGCATGGGTTCTTCTGCTTTCATAACCGGACATTGATTATAAAAGTCATTGAACGCTTGCGCAAGCCTAAAAGCATAGCTTGAAATCACCAGCGGCTTCAATTCTTCAGCGGCTTTAATTACTTCATTTGGAAAACGGGAGATCATGTCAATCAGGTTGATCTCTGAGGATTCCAGTGTTACCTGTTCGCCTTTTGTGGAAGGGATCATGTTTTTGTTCTTGCGTAGGATGCTGTTGGCACGTACGTGCGCATATTGAATATACGGCGCGGCCTGCCCATCATAATTAAGCGCGGATTCCCAGTCGAAGGTGACCACTTTGGTGTTCTCGCGATCCAGCATGGAATACTTGATGGCACCCAACGCCACCGCTTCTCCGATCTGGTGCATCTCCTCTGTTGAGAGGTCTGCATTTTTTTTCCGAACGACCGCTACTGCACGTTCCACCGCTTCCTTGAGCAAATCTTCAAGCAGCACCACCGTGCCATCCCGGGAAGACATCGTCAGGTTGCCAGGCAGATTGACAATCTCATACGCCAGGTGCTGGCAGCGGTTCGCCCAGGAATTCCCAGTAAGTTCCAGTGTCTTAAACACCTGCTGAAAGTAAAGTGACTGACGCACATCCACCACGTAGATGGACTTTGCTAGATTGTAATCATTGAACTTGCGGATGGCCAGCGGCAGGTCGGTGGTGGCATAAAGCGAAGTGCCATCCGAACGCAATACCACCAGTACCCGGTATTTCTCTTTCTTTTCTCCCGCCAGTTTGTCAATATCCACAAAAACCGCTTCATTCGGCCGGCCATCCACAGCGATGCCGCGCTGGATGAAATCCGCGATCAATTGTTTGCCATCGTCCTCTTCTTCACTGGGGAAGTAATATTTATCGAAGCGCGCACCCAGACGTAGGAACATCGCGTCAAAACCATCCAGCGACCATTGCCGTGTCAGCTGCCAGAGGGCGATCACTTCTGGGTCGCGCGCATCCCAGCGGGCAAACAAGGCTTTGATTTCTGCTTCCGCAGTCGGGTCGGTACGCGCCAGGTTGTCCGCTTCGGTATACAGGTCACCCAGCCAGCGGATGGAATTTTGGGGCGGTTTCTCGCCATTGTGCCGTTTCAGGTAGTTCCACATCCATTTGACCACATGTGAGCCAATATCCCCCATGTAATTGGCGCGGATCACATCGTAACCGGCAAAATCCAACATATTGCAGATGACCGAGCCGAGAATGACATTGCGCAAGTGACCCACATGAAAAGTTTTGTGGGTATTGAGTTGAGCGTATTCCACCATCACTTTTTCCACGCGGTCAGAACCCCGGCCAAAATCCACACCTTTTCCCAGCACCTCGGCTACCACCCGCCTGGCAAATTCCGCTGGTTTAAAATACAGGTTCAGGTACCCACGCACCGCTTCCACGCGTTCGAAGCCGCACTCAAAACCAATCCGTTCTGCCACGGCATGAGCCATCTCCTGCGCGCGCTGCGGCACATTGACCTTCTGTTCATTTCGCTGGATTTCCTGCGAAGCTGCCTGGAAAAAGGAAGTGGAAAGCCCCCACTGCCCGGCAAAAGGGGTGGGAGACCACTGCATCTTGATAACTGGAAGGTCTATCTCAGTAAAATAACCTTCGATGATGGCTTCTATTTTATTTAGCTCGGGCTGGAACATACGGTTTCACCTGTGGATTTGAGGTAATTATATCACCCGCCATGCAGCAAAAAGCGGAAGCTGATCGCTTCCGCCTGGTATGGGTGTGACTGTATTTACTTCGCCAGAGCAGCCAGGTGTTTCATCAGGCGGCTCTTGCGGCGGGCGGCGTTATTCTTGTGAATAACACCTTTCGCGACAGCTTTGTCGAGCGCACTGATGGCTGTAGCGGTGGTGGTCTGAGCATCTTCCACGACACCATCAGCCACGGCTTTGCGGGCAGCAGTAATAAGGGTGCGGGCACTACCACGGTAGACACGATTCGCCACACGTTTCTTTTCGTTCTGTTTGTTGCGTTTGATTGCTGATTTAATATTAGCCAATTTCGTCCTCCAAAAATCCGATCACAATAACGACGGGTAATAATACTCCAGGATGGTGATTTTGTCTAGGAATTGGGCGAAGGAATTGGGCGAAGATAAGTTATCAGTGAATTAGTTGATTAGTTAATTGGTCGATAAGTTGATAAGTTCATGTAGGTTGGATAGAGCCGGTTCCCGAGCTTGTCGAGGGACAGCGAAATCCAACGTCCTTATTCTCGGGTTTCTGAAAAAACCCCTCAATCCGACCCACGGCTCAACCAATCGACACCATTGCCGCTCTTAGTTTGCGCCGGTGTTTCCGTTTGCGCGTTCCCTGACGGCCAGATATACAATAAATTTTCTTCTTGATCCCTACCCTATTCTGTCCTGAAGCTGGTAGCCCAGCAGGCGCAGCGCATTCATCACAACCAGGATTGTACTCCCTTCATGCGCCACCACCGCCCAACTGAGTTTAACCAATCCGAGTACGGAAGTGATGATCAGCACGACAATCATGCCTAATGAGATAGCCAGATTTTGTTGAATAATTGCCCGGCTGGCCCGGCTTAAACCTACCGCGAATGGCAGCCTGCCCAGGTCATCAGCCATGAGGGCTACATCCGCTGTTTCGAGAGCCACGGCTGTTCCTGCGCCTCCCATGGCAATCCCAACCGTAGCAGCTGCAAGCGCTGGCGCATCGTTCACGCCATCTCCAATCATGGCCACTGCCCCATACTCATTTTGCAAACGCTGAATGGTACCCAGCTTATCTTCTGGCAGCAACTCTGCTTCTATGTCAGTGATCCCAATCTCCTGTGCAATCTGCTGTGCAACCTTCTGGTTATCGCCGGTGAGCATAATTAAGTGCTTCACGCCCAGGTTTCGCAGCTGGGAAAGAATGGCAGCAACACGCAGCCGGGGAACATCGGATAACCCCAGGACTCCGAGGAATGTACCATTCCGGCTGACCGTCATTGTTGTCCTGCCTGCGTTTTCCAGGCTTGTCACAGATTGACGCACGGTTTCATCCAGCTTTTTCCCATCCCTGCCTTCAAATAGCTTAAGCGTGCCAATCCATACCGGCTGACCTTCCACCAGGCTGCGTACGCCACGACCAGGAAAATTCTCCAGGCCATTCGCTACAGGTAGTGCCAGGTTTCGTTCTCTTGCAGCCTGAACGATGGCCAGTGCCAGCGGATGGTTGGACTGCTGTTCCACTGCCGCTGCCAACCGCAGTACATCATCAGGTTGTGAACCATTAAAGGGTACAACATCGGTTACCTGAAATTTACCCTGTGTGAGTGTTCCAGTTTTATCGAAAGCCATCGCATTCAGCCGTCCCAGATTTTCCAGGTGGACTCCCCCTTTAATCAAAACGCCATTCCGTGCTGCCTGTGCAATCCCTGCGAGCACAGCCGCTGGAGTACCAATGGCCAGTGCACACGGGGAAGCCGTGACCAGCAGCAGCATCGCTCGGTAAAAACTCTCGGAGAATGACATCCAGCCTGCCAATGGAGGAACAACTGCAACGAGCACTACCAAAACTAATACCACCGGGACAAAACGTGCGGTAAACCGATCGGTAAATTGCTGGGTCGTGCTTTGCTGTCCTTGCGCTTCTGCCACCATTTTCATAACCCGGCTCAAAGTATTATCTTTCGCAAGTCGAGAGATTTCCACCTCCAGCGCCGCTTCCTGATTGATCGTGCCCGTAAACACTTCATCGCCGACAATCTTATGAACGGGAACGGATTCTCCAGTGATGGGGCTTTGATCAACCGCACTCTCACCCTGGGAGATTACACCATCCACCGGGATCCGGTCGCCCGGTCTGATCATTACCATATCACCAATGGAAAGCTGATCAACTGATTCTTCGACAATTTGGTCGCCGCGCCGGACATGGGCTGTCTTGGGCATCAATTCTCCCAGTGCATTGATCGCGTTACGAGCCCGGTCGAGGGCGTATTGCTCACCGGCATGCCCTAATCCAAAAAGAAAGAGCAGGAAAGCGCCTTCAGCCCATGCTCCCAGGAAAGCCGCCCCCAATGCCGCTGCCAACATGAGCACATCCGTGTCAAACTTACCCCTTATCAATGCAGGTATGGCGTGATTTGCGATATCATATGCGCTGGCGCTATACGAAAGCAGGAAAAGAATGAGCGCGACGCTCGCCGGTAGGCCCAAGAATTGCTCACCCGCCCAACCCATAAGGAGAAAAAAGCCCCCAACCGCGATTAAGGTCAGAGCCCATCGTTCCTGTAGCCAGTGAGGCAGGAAGGTCGGTGCGCTACCATGGTCATGCTCTTGCTCATGCGCGCCTACTTTCTCTTCGACCATTGCCCGAGTTAATGGCCGCGCACCAAAACGGAGCATGGTGCGTTGGATTTTTTCAAGGGAAAGGATTTTTGTATCGTAAGCGACAATTGTCAGCTCTGAAGCATAATTCACACTGGCATGCAGCATCCCGTCTAGGTTTTCTAGTTCATTGGCGATCATAGTTGCCGAATCAGCGCTATCGAGTCCACTAAAGGGAATATGCTCATGGCGGTAACCATTGCGAAGTTCCGACCCGGCCTCCTCAGCGATCCGTTTGATAGCAGCTAATGAAATCAGGTTTGGATTATAGTGAATACATAAATCCATGGGGTCATGTTCCAAATGCAGGTGTGTTTGGAGAATCCCCTTATGGCTTTGGAGGAGGGCTTGCAACCGGTCAATGCAATGATCGCATGTCTCCTGATTTTCTGGCAGCAGCAAGGGTAGTGAGATTTCCACTATTTTTTCAATCATTAATATGTCCTTATAAAATATCTCAACCAAAAGTGATTAATGCCAGACCGTAAAAAGCGGTCTGTGAGTCGTTCATTTTCTTGATCTATAGAAAATGGATACCAACCCATAAAGGTATCATGAGAAGTAGCAGAATAAAAATTCGTGGGTACGTAATGCGGGGTTTATTCGTGATGCACATGATCCAGCCCGCGTTGAAACAACTCGAAGATATGTTCATCATCCAAGGAGATAAAAACCTGCCTGCCTTGCTTCCTTGAGCGCACGACGCGCTTATCCCGTAATCCCCTGAGTTGGTGCGAGATGGCAGATTTGCTGAGACCGATGGCTCGGACAAGGTCACCCACATTGACCTCCCCCGTAACCAGGGCTGATAGGATGCGCACGCGAGTGGGATCACTTAAAGATTCGAACAGGCTTGCTATTTGTTCAGCTGTTTGTTCATCCACACTTGAAATTTCGGATTTATCCATAGTTGTATCCTTATTGTTGTATTGTTGCTCAACTATAGCTTATTTTATAATGTAATGGGGCTGAAGTCAAGGGGTTTGAACTATCTTTATATAATTTCCCCCTGCTTTCTATTGGTAAGTAATGTTTTGAATGAGGGTTTTTCTTTACCATATCTTTAGAAATGCTTTACCTACCCTTTATCGTTGATGGGTACACTTGGTCTATAAGTTTACTAATCAATATCTGATAGGAGAAAATACAGATGAATAAAGGAATAATAATTACTTTGGTAGTTATCGTTGGAATCGTGTTAAGCGCCCTGATCTTTGGAACAGGATTGTTCGTTGGCCGTTCAATTTTAGGCTCCGCTGGTTTTGGACCTTTCACAACAAACCTGTCTCCTTCATTATGGGATGGTGAAAGCCAAAATTACAGCCAACGCGGTTTTTCAATGATGAATGGTGGCTTTAATATGATGGGCGGGTATCGTTCCAATGCCATAGCAAATATCCAACCCCTGACTTTAGATCAGGCAAAACGAGCTGTAGAAGGTTATTTAAATGGATGGAACAATCCTGACCTGGAGCTTAAAGAGATTATGATCTTTGATAACCACGCCTACGCCCGCATTACCGAGAAAAGCACCGGAATCGGTGCGATGGAACTACTGGTTGATCCTGCAAGCCTGTCAGTTTACCCTGAATATGGCCCAAACATGATGTGGAATCTGAAGTACGGTCATATGGGCAGCTTTGGCGGAATGATGGGCAGACGTAATGGCATGATGGGTAATTTTTTCAATAATTCCGCTGTCAATTCTACAACCATGACTGTGAGCCCTGAACAAGCTCTGATTAATGCCCAGCAGTATCTGGATCAACAGTTTCCGGGTTACAAGACTGCAGAAGATGCAGATCCATTCTATGGCTACTACACCTTGGACATTCTGAAAGATGGCAACCCAACCGGGATGTTGAGCGTTAATGGTTATAGCGGACAGGTATTTCTACACACCTGGCATGGAACCTTCGTTGAGATGTGGGAATAATAACGCTTCAATTCCTTCTTTTCGGGGATCGGTCTTACCACCGGTCCCTGTTTTTATGTAAAATATATCTAGGATCCATATTGTAGGATCAGTAGGAAGGAATTGAATGTGGCTGCCGCAAAAATACTCTTGATAGATGACGAACCCTCTATCCACAACGTTGTAACTGCGTATCTAAAAGCAGAAGGATATGAGTACATGTCCGCCAAAGATGGCCCGGGTGGATTGACTGCTGCCAGAACTTTCAAACCAGACCTGATCATCCTGGACGTGATGCTGCCTGGAATGGACGGGATTGAAGTGCTGACCAACCTGCGTCGCGAGTCTAATGTATATGTGATCATGCTCACTGCGCGTTCCGAGGAAACCGACAAGATCGTCGGACTTTCCGTTGGAGCAGATGATTATCTTACCAAGCCTTTCAGCCCACGCGAATTGATCGCCCGAGTCAAGGCAGCCTTGCGGCGAATTCAAAGCCCAACCAATGCCTCTGATACGACCTCCGCGCTGATTTTTTCTCATATTCGGATTGATCCATCTGCACGACGGGTATGGGTGGAGGAACGGTTGATCGACCTTACAGCGATTGAATTCGATCTTCTGGTTGCTCTTGCTCAGCATCACGGCATGGTATTAAACCGGGAACAACTTCTTGAAAAAGCCTGGGGCTATCATTATTTTGGTGACACGCGAGTTGTTGATGTTCATATTGGTCATGTAAGGCAAAAATTGGGGGAAGATCGTTTTATCGAGACAATACGCGGTGTTGGTTATCGTTTTGAAGATAAATAGGTGACGGTATGATTAGTTTTATTCGCACCCATCTGGCTTGGAAAGTATTTTTTTCCTATGTGGTGGTTGTTCTGGTAGGTATCATTGTCCTTGCAAGTGCAACCAGCTTATCAGTACCGGCAGCTTTTGACCGGCATATGGCTGGAATGAGTGCCATGATGTATGGTAATAACATGACCCTTGCGCCAGTTCCCAGTGCAGGTATGGAAGGCACTTTGCCTTTGGAAATGGAGCTTTATAGCAATTACCAATCTTCTGTGACCGAGGCGCTTTCCCTCGCAGCAGCAGCGGCTCTGATCGCAGCAGTGATTGCCAGTTTCTTGATCAGCCGGCAGGTAGTTGGACCTGTTCAACGAATGATGCTAATGAGCCGCCGGATTGCAAAGGGTGAATACGAGGAAAGGCTTAAAGTATCCGGCAATTTGCAAGACAATCAACTGGATGAATTGGATCAATTGGGACTTACCTTCAACCAGATGGCGGATAAACTTGAAAAGACTGAACTTATGCGACTTCAGTTAATGGGCGATGTAACCCACGAGTTGCGCACCCCGCTGGCAGCGATCAAAGGATATATGGAAGGACTGATGGACGGAGTCCTTCCAGGCACGCCGGAAACATACCAGCAAGTCCATTCAGAGGCTGACCGTTTGCAGCGATTGGTTAATGATTTGCAGGAACTCAGCCGGGTGGAGGCAGGGGCTTACCAGATAAAGTTAGAATCGCTCTCTCCCGCTGATCTCATCGAAACTGTAGTGAAGCACCTCAATCGCCAGTTTGAAGAAAAGGGGATCCAGCTTAAAGTATTATTAGATCAGGATCTACCGAATGTATTCGCTGACAGAGACCGTATACTGCAGGTTCTGACCAACCTGATCGGAAATGCGCTGCAATACAGCTCTTCAGGCGGAAAAGTAGTTGTAGCAGGAACACGAGTAAAGTCCGAAATCCTTATCTCCATCGCTGATATGGGTATCGGCATTTCACCGGATCACTTGTCATTGATTTTCAGTCGCTTCTACCGAACTGATAAGTCCCGAGCTCGCGCGAGTGGGGGAAGTGGGATCGGATTGACTATTGCTCAAGCGCTGGTCAACGCGCACCACGGACGCATCTGGGTAGAAAGCCCTGGCGAGGGAAAAGGTAGTACTTTCACCTTTACTTTGCCAGTAGTGAATATCAATCAATAATGTTGCTCTGATTATCTTTATCAAAACTTTACAATAGCTTTATGGATGCTTCACCCTCATCGTTTATCCTTATCAGTGAAAAGTAACAACACATTTGAACCATGGATTTGAATCCAGAAAAGGATGGAGTAATATGATGGGATATTTTGGTTATGGCGGTTTGGGTTGGATCGGGATGATCATCAACCTGGTGATCACCATCGGTGTCATTGTTGGCCTGGTGATATTGGTTGTATGGGCTGTTCGGCGAATGAGCGGAAATTCTATATACTCTCAGTTGCCAAATTTGTCCGACCAATCAGCCAAAGATATTGCAAAGGCACGTTATGCCAAGGGTGAAATCAGCCGAGAAGAGTATCAGCAACTATTATCGGATTTAGGTCGTTAAAAGAAGGTATATCATGATGGGATTTGGAATGATTGGTGGAATGGTTCTCTTCTGGGGTATCTTGATCGTCCTGGCGGTATTTTTAGTGCGTGGCCTATTCCAAACGAATAGAAATGTTGGAATGGGACAGCCACTATCTGCTCGCCAGATCCTGGAACAGCGGTATGCAAGAGGTGAAATTAACCAGGAACAGTATTTGTTGATGTTGAAAGACATCCAATAAAATAAAGATTTGGGTAAACCAAAAGAGCAGCGGTTATTACTTGGCTGCTCTTTTTTTTCTGCATATCCGTTATATTTATTAACACTCACACATTAATTCGTGCTGCCTGAATTAGCCTTACAGTGCCATAGCGCGGGATACAGCTAGTGCTCTATCTAACCATCACACAGATCAGGTTTTACTTCTCTCTAAATGATAAATATCGTGTTCATTCTGTATTGTCTGACACTGTATTGTCTGACATATTGACGATTGTCAGACAACCACTTATAATCGTGTAATTGTTACTTCATGGAAGAATGTTTATCTTATTTTTCTTACCAATTATTTATAGAAAGGTGTAAAACCAATATGTCTCTCACCAAAGCAACATCTCAGAAATCCGCGATTAACCCCGGTTGGATAGTAACTTTAGCAGGAACTGCAGCGTTGTTAGCACTGGGCGTCTTATATGCCTGGAGTGTTTTCAAAGCGAATATCCCCGTGGAATGGGGATGGGCAGATTCACAGAAATCACTGCCTTATTCAGTGGCTTGTGTTGTATTCTCGATCATGACCATGGTCGGCGCCCGTTTACTGGGCAAGTATGGACCCAGGGTTGTCGTTTCCATAGGCGGAATACTAGCCGGAGTCGGTGTCATTTTATCCAGCATGTCCACATCTCCATGGATCTTTACTTTCACCTTTGGTGTACTATTAGGATCAGGAATTGGCTTTGTATACGCGTCGGCAAGCCCGGCTGCTTTGAGGTGGTTTCCTGCATCTAAAACTGGATTGATTTCGGGTATTGTGGTTGCGGGTTTTGGTATGGGAAGCGCCTGGGTTGCCCCCCTCGCCAGAACTTTGATCAAGTCCATTGGATTGCAATCCACCATGCTCTATATGGGTATCGGAATGCTCATCGTTGTTGTTGCGTTTGCACAGCTGCTTAAATTTCCACCCACTGGCTATGTTCCTGCTGGAAATGTAGCAGTAAAAGCAACTACATCCACAAAAACAGACTTTAGCACAGGCGAAACAGCACGTTCCTGGCAATTCTACGCGATAT
Organism: Anaerolinea sp.; assembly: GCA_013824865.1. GTDB lineage: Bacteria > Chloroflexota > Anaerolineae > Anaerolineales > Anaerolineaceae > PNON01. The sequence continues at coordinate 35,052 of PNON01000017.1, forward strand.
GGATCGCATTTGCTTTTGGTTCCGGAGCTGGATTAATGGTCATTGGCAACCTGGCTTCGATTGTCAAAGACCAGGTTGGCTTACCCGCCATTAGTGCAATTGCCGTTACTGCCCTGGCCATTGGTAATGGCGGAGGGCGTGTATTATATGGGATGCTTTCGGATAAATTTGGCAGAAAAGCGATGTTAACTACAGCCTTCATTTTCCAGGCATTACTGGTTTTATTCATGTCTGTCATAGTGCAGGGTTCTTCCCTGGCGACCGTACCGGTATTAATTGTTTTGGTCGCATTGATTGGTGCGAATTATGGCGCCAACCTTGCAGTTTTCCCAGCTATCACAAAAGATTATTTTGGTCATAAAAACTTCGCCATGAATTATGGCATCGTTTATACCGCCTGGGGGTTGGGTGGTTTCATGTTATCCCAAATCGCCAGTGCAATCAAAGACGCAACAGGCAGTTACACTTCTGCATACTATTTGTCTTCTGCAATGCTACTCATTGCAGCCGTTCTCATGGTTGTCCTCAAATCGCCCCAGCCTGAGGATATGACCGTGGCTATTCCAAACGCAGCTATGGCTACTGAATAAGCATAGAGCAATAAATACATCCTAGTACAGTCCCGTCAATGATGGCGGGACTGTATTTTTATATTGTAACTCGTTGGTTGACAAGCAAGACTAATCAGAGCAAATTAATAAGTCGTTGAATTGCAATGATAACCCGCGGGGTTCCCATCCTGATATACAATTAACAAAACTAACCGAAGGAGTCGTTTTATGTCCCCATACCCCACCGTCAAAACAACTGCCCCAGCAGCCAAACCTAAAAAGGACTTTGTGCCATTTTCCGATAAGCTCACAAAAAGTCTGGAAGACGTATCCAAAACAATCGAAGAAAACAAAGCCAACCTAGATACCATCCAGGAACTGGGCATCGAGCTTTCGCAGGCGGTCAGCGTTATTTCCGCCAGCGCTCTGAAATACGCCAACATGGTCAACAGTATCCTGGATAATGTAATGCCATTTATTGAGAAGCTGCCCATCTTACCCCCGAAGACCCAACAATTCCTGAAAGACCTGAATTCCTTTGCAGATAAATTCCTCGCTTCCGTCCAATCCGCCCAGCAGATTTCTGGCAGCGTGGAAAAAGGGCTGGTGGCTGGCGATGTGAAATCCCTTAAAAACCACAGCGCGGACTTGAGGAAGGTGGTGGCTTCGTTCAAGACCATCATCCCAGATAAAAAATAGGATAACATCGCAATCTTTCAGTTGCGGCTCTGTAAGATATGACAAATTACAGGATATAAATACACTTGAAAAAGTGGTGAAATTTAATATACTTAAATTACCCTAAAATCTTAAAAGGAGAATCGAGATGAAGAAAGTAAGTTCCCTATTTATCGCGCTGATCGTAATTGCCAGCATGCTGCTGGCAGCCTGCGCTCCGGCTGCTCCTGCTGCACCTGTTGCCCCAGCAGAAGAAGTTGCCCCGGTGGAAGAAGCAGCTCCTGTTGAAGAAGCAGCTCCGGTTGAGGAAGTTGCCCCGGTTGAGGAAGTAGTTCCCCTCAAGCTGGCAGCCATCTTCCCGGGCGTCATCACCGACGCGGACTACAATGCCATGGCTTACCTCGGCATTGAAGCTGTCAAGACCGAACTTGGCATCGAAACTGCTTACTCCGAGAGCGTTGCTGTACCAGATGTGGACCGCGTGATGCGCGAGTACATTGACGCTGGTTATAACATTGTATGGACGCACGGCGGACAGTTCGTCACCCAAACCCTCGAGCTGGCAGCTTCCTTCCCCGAGGTCGTGTTCATCGCTGAAGGTGACGCACTACCTGCAGAACTGCCCACCAATGTCTGGTTCATCGACCGCAATTTCCATGTCGGTTTCTATGGTATCGGCGCTCTGGCTGCCCGTGCCACCACCACTGGCAAGATCGGCTACATCGGCGGCCTAACCCTGCCCTTCTCCAACGCAGAAGTACATGCCATGCAGCAGGCCATTGCTGATTCAGGATTGGATGTGACCCTGAAACCCGTTTGGGCTGGGGATTTTAACGACCCAGCCAAAGCCCGTCAGGTAGCAGATACCATGATCGCTGAAGGATTTGATGTTATTGTTGGTGCTTTGAACCTGGGTATGCAGGGTGTTTTCGAAGCAGTCAAGGCTAACACCGGCTCTAAAGTGCTCGTTACTGCCAAGTACTCTGATAAATCTCAGTTCGCCCCGGATAATTACATCACCTCCCTGCTATACGATTTCGCCGGACCATTGAAGGCCATCATAACCAAGGTCCAGGCTGGTGAAATGGGTGGTTACTATCCGCTCGGTTTTGAAACCGGTGTCATGCTGCAGACCCCTCTCACCAATGTTCCTGATTCTGTTGTTGCCGAGATGGATGTTGTCATCGCTGACCTGGTCAGCGGGAAGATCGAAGTCGTAAAGGATGTCAATCCCATTGAATAATTACCACCAGATCGATCTGACGGTAAGGTAATAAAACCTTGCGAAGGGGAATTCATTCCCCTTCGCAAGTTGTTAATTAGAAACCAGAGCAGGTAAACTATGGCAGATACACCCATCCTCGTCATGAAGGGTATCCGCAAGACATTTGATAAAAGTGTTGCCCTGGACGACGTTAGTTTTGAATTGAACGCGCGCGAGATCCACGGTCTGCTGGGTGGTAATGGTGCTGGCAAGACAACGCTGATGAATATTTTATACGGCTTGTATAAGAAGGATTCCGGCGAGATTAGTCTGCATGAGAAAAAGATCAACATATCCTCTCCACGCGATGCGCTCCACAAACATATTGGCATGGTACACCAGCATTTTTTGCAGATCACCAGTTTTACAGTGCTCGAGAATATCGTGCTGGGAACAGAGATCCACAATAAATATAGTATGGATCTTTCAGTTGAAGCAACAAAGATACAGGCGTTGCAGAATCGCTTTAACCTGGCTGTGGATCTAAATATATCCATTGGCGACTTACCCATGGGCACCCGCCAAAAAGTGGAAATCCTTAAAGCTCTTTACCGCGGCGCTGAAATCCTTATCCTGGATGAACCCACCACCAACCTGACCCCGCAGGAAGTGGATGACCTGTTCAAATCACTACGGGTGATGGTCGATCAAGACCTATCCATTGTTTTTATTACACACAAGCTGCGCGAAGTACTAAGTGTATGTGACCGCATCAGCGTGCTGCGCAATGGCCGCAACGTTGTCACCCTGAAACGTGATGAAGCCAACGAAGAGGCTTTTGTGCGTGGGATGGTGGGCGATGAAATGGATATCCAAAACTCTGTTATATTCTCACGCGGCAAATCCGGTCAAATCGGTGCTGAGCATATCCGCGCGGAGGTATGCCTGCACCTTGACCAGGTGCAATTAGCATCACAGGGCAGCGTTCCACGTTTGAAGGATATCTCTTTTAAACTGCGCCATGGCGAGATATTGGGAATCGCCGGCGTAGCAGGCAATGGTCAGCGGGACCTGGCTGAAGTCATTCTGGGGATTACGCTGCCTACTGGCGGCAAGGTGGAACTGGATGCCAAGGATATCCTTGCAATGCCAACCAATCAGCGTCTGGAGAGCGGGATCGCGTATATTCCAGAAGACCGCCTGCTCGATGGCTTCCTCCCCAAGGCCTCCGTTGCGCACAACCTCATCCTGGGTTTTCATCGAAAAGCCCCCTACTCCTCAGGTGGTTTCATCAACTGGAATACAGTGCACAGGACTGCCGCTGAATTGATCAAAACCTACAACATCAAGACCTCTGGCCCATCTGATGTGGGAGGCAACTTGTCGGGTGGCAACATTCAACGCGTGCTGATCGCCCGGGCGTTCTCCAAGCCCGCGAATCTGCTGGTTGCTCACAATCCCACTCGCGGGTTGGATATCCCTTCCATGGATTTTGTGTACTCCCGCATTCTGGAAGAGAAAAAAAAGGGGCTGGCCACGCTGCTAATCTCTGAAGACCTGGACGAATTGCTTCTCCTGTGTGATCGCATCGCAGTCCTGTACCGCGGTGAGCTGGTTGGCACCTTAGACCGGAGCAAATTTGAGAAGTATGAGATCGGCCGTATGATGAGCGGATACCGAGCGGAGGAATAGAATGACAATCATGGCAAAAAGCAAACCTACCATTCTTAATACGCTCATACCCTACGTGGCTGCCATCCTGATAGCGCTCGCTGCGGTTGGCGTCTTTATTGCCTTAATGGGTTTCGATGTACTCAAAGCTTATTACACGATCCTGTTCACATCGTTCCGGACGCCCAATGGCTTCATTCAAACTTTGTTGAAGTTCATTCCGCTTGTCCTCCAGGCCTATGCCTTCACGGTACCGCTTGCGGCTGGCAAGTTCAATATTGGTGGCGAAGGCCAGCTTATCGTCGGTGCTATTGGCGCGGCGGCAGTCGGCATCCTCCTCCCGGATCTACCCCCGTTGTTGTTGATCCCCCTTGTACTTTTGGGTGGTATTGTTGCTGGCGCACTCTGGGGCTTCATCCCAGGTTGGCTGCTCTACAAATTCAACATTAACGAGATCCTCACCACTGTTCTGTTGAATTTCGTCTCCTTCGCCCTGATCAATTATGTCGCCACCGGCCCCTGGCGCGATCCAGCTGCCGGCCACCCCACGACCATTCCCATTGGCCGGGGTGGTTACCTGCCACTGCTGGTGGATAATCCCCCCTTGCATGCCGGGATTATCATTGCCCTGCTTGTTGCGGTGGCTGTATATTTTTACACCACTCGTTCCACCGCTGGTTATGAGTTGGTGGCTACCGGCGCAAATCCGCGCGCAGCTGGCGTTTTTGGTATCAATGTCAAATACATGTTCGTCCTCTCTATCGTCATCGCTGGCGGTATTGGCGGCCTTTCAGGCGCCATAGAAGTGTCAGGAGTGCAGCATCGCCTTATCGAAGGCTTGCAGCACAATTTTCTGGTGTTGGGGTTGATCATCGGGTTGATCGCCAAAGGCAATAACATGGCGGTTCCTTTCGTAGCCTTCTTCATCGCTGTGCTGGAAGTGGGCGCCAGCGCCATGCAGCGCACTCTGATGATCCCTGTGGAGATGGTCTTCATCGTTGAAGCCCTGGTATTGTTGTTCGTGTTACTCTCTGATGTCGTCAGGAGGAAATAATCATGACTGGTATCGAAACTCCCCTGATCTTATATGCAAAACTGATCCTGTTAACCATGGTTCCGTTTGTTCTGGCCAGCCAGGGCACCATGCTGGGCGGTCGGACAGGTGTTTTCAATGTTGCGCAGGAAGGCATTATGCTTGTCTCTGCATCGATCGGATTCTTGGTTAGCTTTTACAGCAAGAGTCTTACAATCGGTGTGATCTCTGCGATGCTCGTCGGTGGTTTGTTCGGCCTTGCCCTGGCTTATTTCACTACACATCTGAAGATGGATCAGTTCGTAATCGGACTGGCTCTGTTCTTCATCGGAGTGGGACTTTCCACTCTTTTGCCCAAGCTCATGATCGGCGTGACTCTAACGCCACCGCTCATACCCACTCTGAAGGATATTCCCATTCCGTTGCTAAGCAAGATCCCATTTATCGGAGAAATATTCTTTAATCAGAATATTTTAGTATATGGTGCAGTGCTGGTATCGGTCTTCCTGTGGTGGTTCCTGTATAAGACCAGTTTTGGACTCTCCCTGCGCTCAACAGGGGAATACCCGCAGGCAGCTGATAGCCTCGGGATCAGCGTAACCACGATGCGCTACCTGACAGCCATTGTTGGTGGTGCGCTCATCGGTATAGCTGGGGTGTACCTGCCTATGGTTTATACAGGTACCTTTACAGATGGTATGGTGAAAGGCCGTGGCTGGTTAGCCATCGCACTCACTTTCTTTGGCGGCTGGAAACCCATCAATATCCTGATCGGTTCCCTGTTCTTTGCCGGTATTGAAGTGTTGTCTTATAAAGTTCAGGTGTCAGGCAGTGGTATACCCTACCAATTCCTGTTGATGCTGCCTTACCTGGCCACCATCCTGGTGATGGTCTTTACCTTTAAGCGCTCCACCATCCCAGGCTTCCTGGGACAGAACTACGACCGTGAAAAAAGATCACTGTAAAAGTAATAATTCTCTAAATCTAAGAGTGGCAAGACATCTTGCCGCTCTTTTCTATTCGCTTGATAGCAGTTACCTGGTCAGGCTGCGATATTTCACCCGGTGAGGTGTCTCGGCTGCGATTCCCAGCCGCTTTTTACGGTCCACCTCGTAATCTGTCCAGTTGCCGGGCTGCCACCAGACCTGGCTGTCACCTTCAAAAGCCAGGATATGGGTGGCGATCCGGTCCAGGAACCAGCGATCGTGTGAAACAACCACCGCGCAGCCCGCAAAGTTATCCAGGGCTTCCTCCAGCGCGCGCAGGGTGTTCACGTCCAGATCGTTGGTGGGTTCATCCAGCAGGATGACATTTCCCAGGCTGCGCAGCATCTTAGCCAGGTGCACGCGGTTTCGCTCCCCTCCGGAGAGGACACCCACCTTCTTTTGCTGGTCCGCGCCCTGGAAGTTGAAGGCGCTCACGTAAGCTCGCGAGTTGCGTTTGTGCCCGCCCAGATCGAGCGTCTCCTCCCCATTGCTGATCTCTTGCCACACGTTATTTTCGGGGTTCAGGGACGCGCGGCTCTGATCCAGGTAGGTTACCTTGACTGATTCGCCAATTTCAATGCTGCCTTTGTCAGGCTGCTCCTGCCCGGTGATGAGGCGTAGCAGGGTGGTCTTGCCCGCGCCATTTGGGCCGATAACGCCTACAATACTGCCAGCCGGTATGCTGAGATCCATGTTCTCCAGCAGCAACCGATCACCATAAGCTTTGGTGACTCCAATGAATTCGATCACTTTTTTCCCCAGGCGCGGACCCGGCGGAATGTAGATCTCCAGGTCTTCGCGCCGTTTCTCGGATTCCTGGGTGAGCAGATTCTCGTAAGAAGTGTAACGAGCCTTACCTTTGGCCTGGCGCGCTCTGGGAGACATGCGGATCCAGTCCAGTTCCCGTTCAAGGGTCTTCAACCGTTTACTCTCGCTCTTTTCTTCCTGCCTAATGCGTTCTTGCTTTTGTTCCAGCCATGAAGAATAGTTTCCCTGCCACGGAATACCGAACCCTTTATCAAGCTCTAGGATCCAGCCGGCGACATTATCCAAGAAGTAGCGGTCATGGGTAACTGCGATCACGGTGCCTTTATATTGTTGCAGATGTTTTTCGAGCCAGGCTACGGATTCTGCATCCAGATGATTTGTGGGTTCATCTAACAGAAGGATATCCGGTTCTGTGAGCAATAGCCGGGTTAATGCAATACGCCGCCGCTCACCACCGGAGAGATTTTTTACAGGCATATCTCCTGGTGGACAACGTAGGGCGTCCATCGCCAGTTCCAGCCGGTTGTTCAAAGTCCAGGCATCGCGTTTATCCAGTTCATCCTGCAGCCGGCTTTGCTCTGCCAGAAGTGCATCAAAGTCTGCATCCGGGTCAGCAAATTTCTCATTCACTTCGTCAAAACGCCGCAGTAAATCAATCACTGGCTGCACTGCCTCTTCAACTACCTGCTGGACAGTCTTGGCGTCATCCAACGAAGGTTCCTGATCCAGCATACCCACCGAATAACCGGGGGAAAAAACCACCTCACCGGTATAACCATCATCCTTGCCAGCAATGATGCGCAACAGGGTGCTCTTGCCGGCTCCGTTCAAGCCTAGCACGCCGATCTTGGCGCCGTAGTAAAACCCGAGCGAGATATCGCGCAGCACCTGCTTGTTATTGGGTTGGAAAACCCGTCCAACCCTGCCCATGGAGAAGATGACCTGTTTATCATTCATGGGAGTCTAACCTGGAGGGGATTGTGATTAGTGATAAATGAACCATAGCCGTGTTCCAATTCTGGTGTGAAGTAATATATTGTTTTAATACTTCACCAATTGTACCAGAGCGGAATAGTGAATTATTGTAAGCGCTTATGATCTGGGGGTATCCAGCAACGGTGGACAGAAGAGAATAGATTACAGGGAGATTTGCCGCTCTCCTGAGAGTGGAAAACTGGCTTCGGAAGCGGGTGCCGTAGATGCGGTGGATGCTTGTGGAAAAAAACAACTGATCGGTTATTGCTGTCTTGTGCTGTTGTCTCTACATTTTCTCCCCTTTGAACGAGGTTAGTGGAGTCATTTCACTGAAATTCATCAATAAACACATTCGCTGCGCCCTGGTTTGCCCGGATGAGTGGATAGGGCAAGGTAAGTTGTTGCTGACAAGTTGATATTTAATGATGGATACTAAAATTTAATTGAACAACCACTCCAATCCCCGCTGAATATAATGATCCCAGAAGGTCCAGTCATGCCCGCCGGGTCCTTCTTCAAAATCAACTTTCGCTCCTATCGAACGGGCATAATCCATGAATTCCCTGTTCATCGGAAATAACTCATCCTCTGTGCCGCAGGCAATATACAATCGCGGAACCTGTTTGCCACTTTCAGTGGCTTTCTTGAGCAGGTAATGCAGGTCATTACTTGTTCCTTTGAAGTTCTCCAGGCTGCCAAAATAGTCCTCTATCTTAAAGATAGGGCGAGCTTTATTCTGCATGGCACTAACCACATCCATCACCCCTGATAAGCTGATGGCGGCAGCATATTGCTCCGGTTTGTTCAAAGCCAGTTTAAAAGCGCCGTATCCGCCCATTGAGAGACCAGCCACAAAGTTGTCTTCCCCTTCTGCAGATAAAGGAAAAATCCTCCTGGCAAACCTGGGCAACTCTTCGCTGACAAATGTCCAGTAATCCGGTCCATGCACCAGGTTGGCATAGAAACTGTTGGCCATATCCGGCATAACCACCGCAAGATTGTACTGCTCAGCGTATTTTTCAATATTTGTTTTTCTCAACCAACCCGTATGGTCGCTAAATGCGCCATGCAACAGGAAAAGGGTCTTGTATTTCTTCTTCACTATGTAGATTTCGTCCAGGGTTTCAGTGCTGAATTTATCAGAAAATAAGGGGGGCAGAAGGATATTCACCAGGACAGGTTTATATAGCACCCTGGATTGAAAATTACACTGGAAGAAATTCATGAATGCTCCTTTGAAATAATAATATGGTTTCCCGAATGATTTTCAGCGGCATACATGCAGAAGAAAAGGAGCTTTGTTCGAAGTGAATGATTACATCCCTCTCATTCAAGAAAAATAACCGATGCCAGGAAACTTTCGAAATATGGCAATCCCTTTTCAAATAGATCTGGATTTGTCCAATAGGTAAATATGTAAATACTATCCCTATGAATAACCCAAACATCCCGCAACCGCCACCACGGCTCACCGGATGGGCGTTGTAGCGTAAACTGCACAGCGGGTTTCCCGGCCAGTGTGGTATCTTCCCGCACAAATTCCTGTTCCGGATAATTCAAACGTACCACTGAGTAAGA
>PNON01000018.1 GCA_013824865.1 Anaerolinea sp.
CAGCGGATAAATTATCTCCCATTATGATCAAACAAACTGACCGTTTGGTATTGCAGCAAGAAATGTGATCCCAATTCGGAGGAAAAAATGTTTAAAATCAAAAAACAGTTTTGATTAATGCTCCTGTTAAAAAAGTATTCGAATTTATGGAGGACCCATTAAATCTACCAGAGATCTGGCCGAGCATGGTGGAAGTGAAAAATGTACGCAAAAACGCAAAGGGATGGCCAATCTTCGAATGGGTGTACAAGATGGCAGGCATGAAGTTCCAGGGTGAAACTGACACGGTTGAATATGTAAAAAACGCACGTGAAGTCACCGAGAGCACTAAAGGCATCCAATCCCATTTTATTTTTGATTACAACGATAAAGGGGGCAAGACGGAAGTGGTGATGGCGGCTGAATACACCATCCCTGTGCCATTGGTGAGCAAACTTGCTGAAGGCATTGTGGGGAAATTGAACGAGCAGGAAGCTGAGGTGATGCTGGCTAACTTAAAAGCCCGCATGGAAGGCTAAACAGGTTTACAGATGCAGTAGATGAACGAAATAGGGGCAGGGGCGAGGCGCCCTAAAAGGTGCTTCGCCCCTGCCTATTTTATTAATTTTCCAACAAACGTGCAGCAGCCATGCCAATGACCCAGAACAGGATGGCGCCAACAATTCCCCCAATTAACACTGTTGAGGAGTAATCAGACCGCAGTCCGCTGTAGTAATCAGCAGAGCTTTGGATGGCCATCATCTCGTTGGTGGTATACAGGAAACTGGGCAGCAGGCTGGACCCCAAGAGGTAACCTCCAACCAGGCCGATGATACCAAAAATAAAACGCAGGGGGTGTTTCTTCTTTGCGGCATTACCAATTGCAGTATCCTGACCTTTGCCTTTATTCAATCCTGCCTGAAAACTGCGGAAACCGCTGCCGATCTGGCCAAAAAATCGGGCTATCCTGGCAGGGCCGATGACAACAATTGCAATGATGACTATGACAATAATAACAATCATTTCGATACCGCTAAAAGAAAACATATTCCTCCAATAATCGAAACCTGAGATGAGTATACCCAACCAGATGATTTTACAGCATTTTTATCGAATACTGGCTGTTGATGTAATGATTGATTATTGCCAGTTGCCAGCCAAAACTAATTCCTTTGGCATTGACATTACACTTTTAATACATTTTTTAGATTGGCTACCGTCAGTAGATCTAGATCAAAACCCGGCTCTACAAACGGACGGACGTCGTCCACAATGCCATTCCAGTTCAAATTCAGCAAATGTGTCCACACCTGTTCCTTCCAGTTATCCTTGTTCAGCGTCCCTCCATCCCAATTGGTTTGAATCAGGGCATTGTTGAGCAATGCCAGGTTGGGCTGCGGCCAGGTGGGGTCGCTTAGATACCATACCAAATCGTAGATATCGCGCCCCTTGGTAAAAGGCCGCTGCAGAATGGCATGCAGTTTACCGGATAATAAAGAAGCCTTGTCATGATGATAAAGTTGAAGCACCACGTACCGGCGAACCACTGTTGTGGAAAAAATTGCACCTTGGGGCGGATTGGTATCCACCTCAATTTTGACCGCCAGCATTTCACTTCTTTGTGGTGTAAGGCCCAGCTTAAATAACAATCCAGGAAAACGGACGAACGCGCTGTGAACTGTTTTTTGATCACTGACCTTTAGTTCAACCTGGTACCCTTCGGCTGTTAATTCAGAACGAATTGCCTGCAAGTAGGAACGGAAATCGTAGCTTTGGCGATTGCCCTCGAGCGCGAAGTCGAGGTCTTCAGAGTAGCGCCCGTGGGAATATAAAAATCGCAGCGCCGTTCCACCATGAAATGCTAATGGGATCATGGCGCCAGACCGCTGCAACGAACCCAAAATTCGCGCATGCAGGTATTCTCTCGCCAGGTTACGCCCTTCAATCGGGGAAGATGCTTGCCGTACCAGGCTGGCCAGGTAATCTTTCATAGTTCCTCATACTCATTTGTCTCACCAAGGATCAATTGTGAAATGCCATTTAGAGCCATGCGCATTTTTGGAGAGACAAAGATTTCTGCCTGTTTTTTCAATAGATCTAGATCCAGGCTGTTCAAATTTTGTAAGCGCAATTCGTTTAAATAATTCATTGATCCACCACCTGATTGCAGGTAAATCAAATCGAGCAGCGCTTTCTCAGGGGTAGCCACAAAAGCATTTTGACCTCCAAGAGCAGTCATTTGATAGCCGAAAAGGAGGCCAGGTCGGATATGTCGAAACTCATAGCTACCCAGGGGTGTCTGAAGCCTTTCTGGCCGGCCGGTAGAAACACTTGTGGTGCGATTCACAGTCTCCGGGATCAAACCGTAGAAAGACAACGCAGATTGCAGGCTCACATAGGATGCCCGTCGCAAGCGGTTCGCCACCAGGAAAGGGTGCGGCTTCATTTTTTGATATGGCGGTGCAATGGCGTACAACCCCCGGCGCAACTGGTAAATACGTCCGCTATTCACCCAACGGGCAAGCTGGAGCCTGACAATTTTAGGGTTGATATTCCCTGCAAAGAGAAGGGATGACTCAAAGAGCGGATCTTCTCCAATTAACTTGAGCAACGATTCATATTCCATTGTATTATATTAGCATATATGATAACTTATTGCAATATAAAACGGCGAACATATCTTGCCCTTTGGGGACTCAGGTCCGTTCCTGCATGTGGCATTAAATCTCTGTGATCTCCGCGTTCTCTGCGGTGAAAATGCCAAATCAACGGACATATCATACCCCAGGCTGACACTCAGATCCGCCCCTACGATAATACTTATCACTTTTCGCTTATCACTCTTCACCGTTATCCCCTATAATTAACCCATGAAAGCGATCACGAAAAACACCCTGTTCTATGGCGATAACCTGGAAATTCTACAGGAATACATCCCGGATGAAAGCGTGGACCTGATCTACCTGGACCCGCCGTTCAACAGCAACCGGACGTATTCGGTGCTGTTCAAGGACGAGCGCGGCATGGAAAGCGAAGCGCAGATCAACGCCTTTGATGATACCTGGCACTGGAACGAGCGCTTCTTCCGGCAGATGATGCAGACCGCGCCGGTGAAAGTGGCCTCCATGCTGGATGCGATGCATGGATTCATTGGCGAGAACCAGATGATGGCTTACCTGGTGATGATGGCCGCGCGCCTGGTGGAACTGCACCGGGTGTTGAAGCCGACCGGCAGCCTGTATTTGCATTGCGACCCGACCGCCAGCCATTACCTGAAGGTGGTGTTGGATACGATCTTTGGGCCTGAATGCTTTAAGAATGAGGTAATTTGGAAACGCACTAGCGCTCACAATGACCCGGGTAAATATGGGGCAAATATTGATGTCCTATTGTTTTATACCAAAAGTAATGAATGGGTTTGGAATCAGGTATTTACTGAACATTCGGAAGCATATAAAGCAAGATTTAGTCATCGTGATTCAGATGGAAGACTATGGGCAGATGATAATTTAAGCGCGAAGGGACTTTCCGGAGGGGGTTATGAGTATGAATATAAAGGTGTGAAATCCTTATGGCGATGTCCTATTGAGACAATGCAGAAACTAGACGCAGAAGGTAAATTGCATTTTACAAATAAGGGTGGTATTAGAATTAAAAGGTATTTGGAAGAAACAAAAGGAACCGTTCTACAGGCATTGTGGGAGGACATATTTCCAATTAATTCCCAAGCACAAGAACGCCTTGGCTACCCAACCCAAAAACCGCTGGCGTTGTTGGAGCGCATCCTGCTGGCCAGCAGCAATCCGGGCGACATTGTACTGGATCCGTTCAGCGGCTGCGGCACAGCCATCGCCGCGGCGCAAAAGCTGGGGCGCCGGTGGATCGGCATTGACATTACCCACCTGGCGATCGCCATGCACAAGAGCCGCCTGAAAGATATGTTCGGGCTGTTACCAGAGAAGGATTACAACGTGGTCGGCGAGCCGGTGGACTTGAACGGCGCGGAAGCGCTGTTCCGGCAAAACGCATACCAGTTTCAGTGGTGGGCGGTGTCGCTCATCGGCGCCAAACCGCAGGGCGGGGACGGCGGCAAAGCCGGCAAGAAAGGCAGCGACCGCGGCATCGACGGCGTGATCATCTTCACCGAAGACCTCAAAGGCCGGGCTGGTAAGATTTTGGTGCAGGTCAAAGGCGGGGGCGTGAAATCCGGTGATGTGCGCGACCTGCGCGGGGTGATCGAACGCGAGAACGCCGCCATGGGCATCTTCCTGACGCTCAAACCGTCCACATCCGAGATGCGGGTGGAAGCCGACAAAGCCGGAATGTACCATTCCGACCTGTGGAGCAAGGATTATCCGCGCCTGCAGATCGTCACCGTGGATGAGCTGCTGAATGGGCGCATGCCCGACCTGCCACGCTGGCTGGATGACCCGCACAAGAAGGCGGGGCGGGACAAAGATGAGGGTGGGCAGATCGAGATGGAGATGTAAAAAATGTTCACCGGTAGGGGCGAGTCGGTCGCGAAGCACCCTTTAGGGCTACTCGCCCCTACTACGAAAAAACCGACCTACCGCACTGGCTGGATGACCGCACAAAAAGGCAGGGCGGGTGAAGGGTGATGGCGGACAGATCGAGATGGAGATGTAAAAAATGTTCACCGGTAGGGGCGAGTCGGCGACTCGCCCCTACGAAAAAACCGACCTGCCGCGCTGGCTGGATGATCCGCACAAGAAGGCCGGGCGGGTCAAGGGTGAGGGCGGGCAGATCGAGATGGAAATGTGAGCACAATGTCACCCTGAGCGTCAGCGAAGGGTCTCTGGGTCTTGACAATGAAAATGGCCAAAACCTATTACACCTATATCCTTGCAAGCCGATCCAGAGTACTTTACACGGGTGTGACAAACAACCTCGCGCGAAGGGTCTATGAGCATAAAAAGAAACTTGTGCAGGGATTTACTTCGAAATATAATGTTAACCAATTGGTTTATTACGAAGAATATAGCACCCCTCAAGAAGCCATACTGAGGGAAAAACAAATAAAGGGCTGGCTGCGGATCAAGAAGATAAAGCTTATTAAAGATCTGAATCCGGGTTGGAAGGACCTGAGCGAGGGATGGTTCGATGATGAGGATATTTTGCATGAGATTCATCCCGCGCGGGGTTGTCACCCTGAACGAAGTGAAGGGTCTCTTTGCAAGCGCAGAGATGCTTCGCTCTGCTCAGCATGACAAATATGCCTGGCTGGATGATCCACACAAAAAGGCGGGGCGGGTGAGGGGCGAGGGTGGGCAGATCGAGATGGAGATGTGAGAGGGGGAACTGAGGGAAACAAAGAGGACAATTGGGGTGAATTGCGCATGGAACAGAGTGCGTTAACTATGCCCCCCGCTGCTTTTGGGGGTATTGACAAGACCGAAAGATTGCACTATAATTAGTAAATGGTTAGGAATTTATGTTCATAAGGTTCTAAGGAGAAAAAATGATTAAAAAAATAGCAGTTCTTGCCCTGGCATTTGTTTTTTGCCTCTCAGCATTCAATATACAACCGGTTTTTGCGGCTGCAGGTGATGCCGCGACTTTGACGGGTGTGATCCTGTCCATCGATGATGTGAACTCCAGCTTTCAGGTAGAAACAACAGAAGGTGTTGTTTACACCATACATCCGGGGCTGGATTTTGATTACACTTCCATTGTTGTTGGTGATGAAATTTCACTCAATGGCGTTGAAGCCGAGGATGGCAGCATTGATCTAACCGATCTCACGGTGGCAGTTGATGAAGATGGCAAAGCGCAAGGTTTTTACTGTATCCAGTCCCTTGTACAACACCCGGCTGCATTAAATTTGAGCCAGCGGTTTGGTGTGGATTATGCCACCATCCAATCCATGTTCTGCAATGGCGCAGGCATTGGTGAAATCATGCTGGCTTTTGAAACAGCTCAAATTTCCGGCGGAGATCCTGCGGATCTACTGGCACAGCGTGTTGAAGGTGCAGGTTGGGGGCAGATCTGGCATGAGCTAGGCTTGCAAGGAAATCCGCATGGTAATATGTCCGGGTTGTCCGCTGCCGGTTCTGACCTTTCAGCCAACACCCCACAGAATGACCACGGGAAAGGACACCATGGTAAACCGGATAAATCTGGAAACGGAAGACCATAAACCTGGTTTAACTTCATAAGTATTCAGTTTTCACTATTGATCATCACAACCCTGCATCTCTGCAGGGTTGTGTTTTTATGTGCCCATATTTCAATCAGCCGCATTGGTTGGTCAATTGGGAATTGGGACGAAGAGAGGAAGGCGCGTTAGCAACGTACATTAATACTTTTTCCTCTATAATTAACCCATGAGACCGATCACGAAAAACACCCTGTTCTATGGCGATTAACAGCCGCGGTGGCTGGATGATCCGCATAAAAAGGCAGGGCGGGTGAAGGATGAGGGCGGGCAGATCGAGATGGAGATGTGAGGAGGGGAATGAGAATTGAGAATTGTAAACCGAGAATCGAGTAGGGGCGAGGCGGTGCCTCGCCCCTACCAGCAACCACGCCGACTCGCCCCTACCACCAACCACACCGCCTCGTCTCGGCGATATGGGACATATGATTGATGGATAACCATTCAAAATTACAAAACCGCCGTTCAACGCGCATACCTGGATACGATTACACCTTGGCAGGGACATACTTCATCACGGTTGTAACAAAAGCCAGGGAGCATCTCTTTGGAGAAATCACCAATGGGAAATTCATAAGCAATGCCCTCGCAACGATCATCCGTGAGGAATGGGAAAGAACCGCTGTTGTCCGCCCCGGGCTTCGGCTGGATGCGTTCATTGTGATGCCGGATCATGTCCATGGGATGATTACGATTTTGGATGATGGTGGGGGGTTGACCGTGGGAACGATGATTGATGAAATTTCATCGCAGGGGCGAGGCGCTGCCTTGCCCGTACGGGAAATTCATGATGGGATTCATAATGGGGAACACATTCCCCATGCACCCCCACCGGGTTCCATCGGTGCGATCGTGGGGCAATTCAAATCCATCACGACAAAAAGGATCAATGTGGTAAGGAAAACGCCTGGTATGCCCGTCTGGCAACGTAATTTTTTTGAACGGATCATTAGGGATGAGAGGGATTATCAAAATACGGTGAGTTACCTTCTGAATAATCCAAAGAATTGGGTCGCGGGGAAAACAGATTGGTAATGGATGCGTATCCGTAGTAGCCGTAGGGGCGAAGCGACGCTTCGCCCCTACGGCTACGGGATTTATGCCGCGCTGGACGGATGATCCGCACAAAAAGGCGGGGCGTGGCATGCCCTGTGTATTTTACAGGGTCAAGGGTGAGGGCGGGCAGATCGGGAAATGTGAGAATTCAGGGAGGTTTATTATTTATATTGACACCGCACGGAAATGTGCCACAATAATTATTAGGTAGGAGGAGATTATGAAGAAGGGATTGGCTTTTATTCTTGTAATGTTCCTGCTGACCGCATGTGGACATTCTGCAGATGATTTACAGAGGCAATTCGCGCAAACGCTGACTGCAATACCACCGGCCATACACACCCGAGTAGTTACCCAGATTGTGCAAGTGCAGATTACTGTGCCACCCAGAATTGTGGAAAAGGTGAAGATTGAATACAAGGTAGTCACAGTAACGCCACCGGGACCGGCATCCACCCCAATGCCAACACAGAAGTTAGATAAAATACCTGGCACATATTTAATAGGCAGTGAGATTGCCCCAGGAAATTGGCGCTCAATGGGTTCAGGGGATGGCTGCTACTGGAAGGTGAGTGATAACCGGGGTGAAATTGTAAATAATTATTTCGGTGTTGCGGGAACAATCATGTACATTCCAGCTTCAGGTTATATTGTCCAATTGGAGAGTGAATGTGGTAATTGGACATATCTTGGGAATTAATACAAAGGTGATGAAAAATTAAAATGATGTGTGCCCGACCTGCCGCGCTGGCTGGATGATCCGCACAAAAAGGCGGGGCGGGTCAAAGATGAAGGCGGACAGATCGAGATGGAGATGTGAGTTTGTAGTCATCCTGAGCGCAGATAGTCATCCTGAACGAAGTGAAGGATCTCTACTATTACCGATAAGTTGTATCAGGAGAACAAGTGAGTAAAACATATTTTATTTATATCCTGGCGAGCAAATCCAGAGTTCTGTATACCGGAATGACTAATAACCTTGCCAGAAGAATAATTGAACACAAAAATAAACTTGTATTAGGATTTACATCGAAATATAATGTTAACCGACTGGTATATTATGAAGAATATGGCAGTCCTCAAGAAGCCATACTGAGGGAAAAACAAATAAAGGGCTGGCTGCGGATCAAGAAAATAAAGCTTATTGAAGACATGAATCCGGGTTGGAAGGACCTGAGTGAAGGATGGTTTGATGATGAGGATATTTTGCATAGAGATTCTTCGCTGCGCTCAGAATGACAAAGCGCGCTGGCTGGATGACCCGCACAAAAAGGCGGGGCGGATGAAGGGCGAGGGCGGGCAGATCGAGATGGAGATGCGAAGGTAAAAATCGCGCCCGGGTATGAGACCGGCGGAAACGGAACGGAGAGTTATATTTGTGAAATTTCTTGTTTAGAATTATACTTAATAATAACAATTTGTATTATTTTTGAAAATCTTAAGATTATTTTATGTAAGGTATGTAAAATTCTAGGTATGAATAACTTTTAGGAGGGATAATGTTTTTATTCAAAAAGAAGATAGACAAAGTTCCTGATAATCTAAAAAACGACATAATAAATGAAATTAATAACTTTCTGGGAAATATTTCTGAGGCCGTTAATTCATTTAAAGGGGATTTTAATAATCTTACATTGAATAATCTGGAAATGCATAGAGTTAAGCTATCCTTAAATCAGGCTTCTTTAAATCTTGACAAAATTAGAACAATTTGGAGTGCGAAAAACAATATTTCAGTCTCACTTTCAAAATTGCTAGAACTCGAATGGGAAACATATAAAATAAATATTGAGTGGAGAATGCTCACATTAAATGATGATTTTGATATAGAAAATTATTCCCACAGAGAGAAGTATCATTTATTTGTGATTAAGAATCGAACAAATGAGAAAAATTTGATTAAGTGTATAACTGATCTGAAATCAGCCTACAAGGAAGTATTTAATTCTGACTTGGACATATAATTATTTTTGGTAACAGGTACTTGAAAAGTAAGTCGGTGGTATAGGAGGAAATGAATGACTTGGGTAATTGGACGGCCAGGAATATTTGGTTACGCTCTTGGTATATCTGATATTCGTGTTACGCTAAGCGATGGCTCAACGCATGATTGTTTGCAGAAAATCTATCAAATTAGTCCGTTGATGGTTATCGGATTCGCGGGATCCGTAAAAATAGGTTTTGAAATTGTAAACCAATTCATTCTCGGAATAAGAAAAAGCAGTGAAGAACAGAGCTTCGATCCAAGATTTGTTGATCCAATATTTATTGCCAAACAATCGACAGGCGGATTATCTTTATTATTTAATAGTTTTGAGGAAAGAGAAAAGAATGCTAGATCAGAAATATTACTTATTGGAGTGCATCCAACTATAAATGATGGAGCTGCACCATGGGCGAAAGCGTTCGTGGTGAAATTTGTTTCACCTGATTTTAAACCGCATATTTATACGTCAAATAGTATTGTGCCCATTGGTAGCGGAGCTAATATTCCTCTTTTCAATAAAGAATTAGATAACCTACAAAAAGATATCCGCCTATTAGAATCTGAAACAATGATACAAGAAGGATCGGGTTTACTACTAGCTAATCAAATTTCGGAAGTCATTAAAAAAAATCCCCAAGATAGTATTAGCGATTTATTGCAAATATGCATAGTAAAAAGAGACGGGATAAGAATGGGTTCAATAACACGAGAAATCATTAGTAAACCTGACACTAGTGAAGTAATGCCTCCTTTAGCAAAGTCTTGGGCAGAGTGTCTGAGGTTAATAAATAGTAAATCGGCAACATCATGTGATTATGCTACGTGCTAATTAATCTTCTGATTTGACCAAGCAAGTTCACGATGCCTCCGTTTGCGCCAGTCTCACACTTCACGAGGTGAGTCAAAGAAGAAGGCGGGCAGATCGATATGGAGATATGGAGAGGACGTAAATGATAAGAGAAAAAATAGTCGATATTATTTTCCATTTAGAAAACTCCATAACATCAGGGATAATGGCTTTAGTGGTGATTAATACTTTACGGGAAAAATATTCTCAATCAAAAGAAACAACAGAAGATATATTTATTTCGAGCCTATTTATTGGTTCTTACAATACTTTGATTTTGTGCCTATCGAATTTTATAAAACACAACAAAGAATCAATTAACTTAATTTTCCTTTTTACTGGCATTAAAGAAGAAAATCCTGGCCTTGAGGCAAGCGAATATTCAAATCTATTGGTACTTATTGAAGAATTTGAAACAGCATTAGATTCTCTACATACAACTCTTGATGCAGTAATAAAAATTAGAGACACAACAATAGCCCACATTGATAAAAAGCATGTAAATAACCCCAATGCTTTATTGGTGCCCAATAATCCTCTTTGGGATGACTTATCAAATGCTTATAGCCTTATCGGAAGCGGGTTGGATGAGGTTGGGAAATACTTTGGATTAGTTCCTGTTCTAGATTTTGTAACACTAGCTAATGTTGATTTAGCAGATAAAACTAAGAGGGTTTTTGATTTTCTTTATTTTACAAGCTCGGTGAGTACACAGGCGCGAACGGAGGTAATTACATGAGAGAACCACATGAAATCATTGTAAATGACGTAACGCTGGATAAAATAATAGCAAAAATTTGCGAAGAGAGGGCAATTCTTCCAGGTGCTAACTTTATCAATGCTGACGGAAAATATGCCAACCTAATTGGAGCACAACTGGAAGGAGCCGACCTATCAGAAGCAAACCTGAAGAATGCTGACTTGAGAGGTGCCCACCTTTGTGGCGCTAATCTTAGTTTCTCGAATTTGGAAGGGGCTGACCTAGAAGATGCTGACTTAACTCGCGCAAACCTGACCGGTGCATTTTTTACCAATGCCGATGTGGGCGATGCAGTATTCATTGGCGCAACCTTAACTGATACAACTCTTACGAAAGCTGACCTAATAGGAGCCAACCTTGTAGGTGCTAACTTGAGTGGAAAAAACCTGATCGAAACCAATCTATTAGGGTCAAATCTCGAAGGTGCTGATCTGACCAATTCTAACTTAACAGGAGCTGACTTAAGTTTTTCCAATTTAATTGGAGCTAAACTAAGGAGTGCGAACCTTACAAGTTCTAACTTGGAATTAGCTGACCTTTCAAATACTGACCTATCCTACGCAATTCTATATAACGCTAACCTGACTGATGCTACCCTGACTGGGGCTAACTTAACTGGGGCTGACTTGGTGGGGGCGAATCTGAAGGGAGCGGATTTGACCGGGGCAGAATTGACTTTCCCCAACGTAAAAGATGCGATTCTTGATGGTGCAATTTCACCCGATTTGGAATTCACTATCAACAAGCTTGCGGAACCAATAATTAATGAGAAAAAACCGCCCATTTCAAAGGATCAAAACGAATCCTATGTTATAAAAAAGGATAATATTAATTCTCAGCGATCAAAATCACAGTTCACACCATTGACTTATGTCTTGATTGGCATAGTAATTACATTATTAATTCTATATACTGGTAAAAAAGAAAAGACACTACCGCAGGAAGATTTTTCTCAAAAAACACGAATAGCTAAGATGGTGATATTAACCGAGTGTATTCCCTGGATTGAAATTAGTAACGCAGATGAGGGAAAGTCAGTATGTGTTATAGGAAAAATCATCCGAACAGGTGCTGAATACGATGAATTATCTGGAGAAACTTTTTATGACGCCTATTTTAGCGATAATGTACTAGCGCTAAATTTATTTTCAACCGATAGAGATTTTGGGCAGTGGAAAAACGAGTGTGTAATTGTAAGAGGTACAATTTTTGATACATCCGATATGAAAAAATACATAACAGGTGAATACGCGCCAGTAATCCGATTGGACGAGTATTCCGACAGATATAATAACCATCATCTATTTAATGTGCAATCTGTTTCATCTGATTTATGTCAATAATCTTAATTAGGAGTGAAGATATCTCAAGCTATTTACAAGGCTTAAGACACTCCCTAAAACGTGGGATAACATGT
This sequence comes from Anaerolinea sp., assembly GCA_013824865.1. GTDB lineage: Bacteria > Chloroflexota > Anaerolineae > Anaerolineales > Anaerolineaceae > PNON01. The sequence goes on from PNON01000018.1 coordinate 12,222, forward strand.
GCATACTGCATACCGGCAATTACCGGCCTAAGATTCTATTATTGAGGATAAAGACGCCAGTGCAAACGGAGGAAAAAAATGACTTGGATTGATGAACAAGAATTAACGCCTCACAGGTTCAATTGTGGTTACTGTGGTTATAAAGTAAGTTCGGATAAGGGGTTTGAGCACGAACAAAATTCTGATTATGTCTATATTTGTCCCGATTGTGATCGACCAACCTTTATAAGTGAAAATCCTGCGCTACAGGTACCCGGGGTTATTCCTGGTAGAGAGATACTTTATCTTCCTATTGATCTAGAGAAAACTTATGTGGAAGCTCGTAAATCAGCATCAATTGGAGCATATACTGCGTCGGTTCTAATTTCTAGGAAAATGTTAATGAATATCTCTGTAAATAAAGGAGATGCTCCAGGAAAAAGTTTTGTTGATTACATACAATTTCTGAGTGATAAAAATTATGTGCCACCTGGTGGGGATAAATGGGTTGATCATATAAGAAGAAAAGGAAACGAAGCTACACATGAAATTGCAATAATGGATCAGAAAGATGCAGAGGACCTAATAACATTCTTAGAATTGTTACTAATATTCATATACGAGTTTCCCGGTAAATTAATAGCGACACCATAAAATAATAAAAAATCCATTTATTGGTGTCAATGGTCTTTCTGTTTTTGATAGATTAAAAAATTCATTACTTAAGACTAGAATATATAGCTAGTAGATTCAATAACCAAGGCAACTCAGCGGTCATGAGAGTCTTAGCTCGTGCTGATGTTCTCGGCACTCACGGAATTTGACCGACAGGTCTCCATTTCTTTTCAGTGGGCGGAAACAAAAGGGGTACACAGGCAGCACAGGCGGACACGCAGGTCCGCCCCTACAATCACCTCACCCTGCTATCCCACCCCACCCTGGCCCTCTCCCTAGAAGGGGAGGGAGGTTTTTTTATACCTGTCATTAATGACAGGTTGACAGCGCGCTTAAATCCCGTATACTCAATATAGAACAACAGTTCTATTTATTCTCCAACCCAACGCCTCCCTCCTCGCTTGCGGGTATGCCCTAAAGGGTGCAAGCTAAGCGACCGTCGACGCTTCGACAAGCTCAGCGCACAGGAACCGGAGGGAGGCCGGGGGGACATATCAATCCACGAGGTGAAATGAGCGAACCAGACATTAACGAAAATCCGCAGCCGCGCCGGCGGGGAGCGCCGGAAGGCAACCTGAATGCACTCAAGCACGGCTTTTACTCGCGCCGCTTCCGCAACGGGGAGCTGGACGACCTGATGCGCCAGCCGACGGAAGCCCTGCAGGACGAGATCGCCATGCTGAGGATCATCAACCGGCGGGTGGTGGATATGGCCGAGGAAGGAAAGAGCGCGGACGAGATTTTGGAGTTCTACAACTTCATCGCGCTCACCAGCATGCGCCTTTCCACCCTTTTGCGGACGCAGAAGCTGTTACTGACCAGCGATAAGACGGCCAATGACCTGCTGACCGCGTTGGAGAAGGTGATCGACGAGACGCTGGCCAAAAAGGGCTGGGCCGGCGCGCTATCCGCCGGGTGAGGGAGCCGATATGGAAGAATTCGATGCCATGAATGCCAGCCTGATCGCGGAGCGCCTGCGCCGGGCGGTGGACCTGCTGGACGGGCGTTACACCCGCCTGGAAAGCGAGCAGAGCTACCGCATCCAGTTGATGCTGCAGCGCATTGAAGGGCTGGAAAAGAGCCAGGCTGACCAGGAGGCGCGCTTGAGGGCGGTGGCGGACGGCGTCATCCGCCTGAACACGCAGGGCTCGCTGGCGGCAGTCGGGCAGAGCATGCTCTCGCTGATATTGGCGGCGGTGGCGGCATGGATCGGGGCGCGGCGATGACGGTGGAACCGGGCGAGCTGGAGGAGTATCTGCGCCAGGCGCTGGCCGACCCGTGCGCCTTCTCGCGGCTGAGCGCGGGCATGCATCTGCGCGGTTATCAGCAGGAGGTGGCGCAGGCGGTGATCGACTCGGTGCTGTACGGTCGCGGGCTGAGCTTTGTGGTCATGTTCCCGCGCCAGTCCGGCAAGAACGAACTGCAGGCGCATCTGGAAGCCTACCTGCTGACCCTGCTTTCGCGTTCCGATTGCGAGATGGTCAAGATCAGCCCGACCTGGAAACCGCAGAGCCAGAACGCCATGCGCCGCCTGGAGCGGGTATTAAAGAAAGGGCTGGTGACACGCTCACTGTGGGAAAAAGAGAGCGGCTACATCTACCGGGTGGGGCGGGCGAACATTTACTTCTTTTCGGGTGAGCCGCAGGCCAATATCGTCGGGGCGACCGCATCCACGCTGCTGGAAGTGGATGAAGCCCAGGATGTGAAGATCGAAAAGTACGACCACGACATTGCACCGATGGCGGCCAGCACCAATGCCACCCGTGTATTCTGGGGTACCGCCTGGACGGGGCAGACGTTGCTGGCGCGCGAACTGCGCTCTGCCAGGCAGTTGGAACGGGCGGATGGCATCCGGCGCACGTTTGTCATTGACGCAGACCGGGTGGCGCAGGACCTGCCAGCGTATGCCCATTTTGTGCGCGAACAGGTGCTGAAGCACGGGCGGATGAATCCCATCGTGCGCTCACAGTTCTACTCGGAAGAAGTGGAAGCTGAAGCGGGCATGTTCCCGGCTGAGCGCCAGGCCATGATGCACGGCAATCATCCAGCACGCGAGGTGCCATTGCCCGGCAGATTGTATGCCTTTTTGTTGGATGTGGGCGGCGAGCAGGGCGAGGGCGGCGCCTTCCCGGATACGGGTCTGTTGGAGATCGGGGCGGTCAAGCGCGATTCGACTGCCTTGACAGTGGTGGAGATCGACATGGCCACGCTGGATGACCCGGTGATCAAGGCGCCGACTTACCGGGTGACGAACCGGCGGCTGTGGACAGGCGCAAATCATACCCGCATTTATGCCGAGTTATTGGCTTTGGCGGAGAGCTGGAAGCCCAGGCGCATCATCGTGGATGCCACCGGCATCGGTGCCGGGCTGGCTTCCTTTTTACAGAAGGCGCTGGGTGGGCGGGTGGTGCCTTTTATTTTCACTGCCGCTTCGAAGAGCGCTCTGGGTTGGAACTTTCTATCGTTGTGCGATACCGGGCGCTTCAAAGACCATGCCCGGGACGGCTCGAAATTGCAGGCGGTGTTCTGGCAGCAGGCGGAGTTGTGCCAGATGGAGGTGGCGGAGGGAGCCAGCCACGGGCTGCGCTGGGGTGTGCCGGATGGGACGAAGGATCCGTCCAACGGGCAACCGGTGCATGACGACCTGCTCATTTCCGCGGCAATGTGCGCCCTGCTGGATGAGGTGAAGTGGGCTTCGGGGGGCGGGCAGGGCATCATCCGTGGGCGCGATCCACTGGAGGAAATGGGGAAGGGATTTTGAGTTTGTTGTCATCCTGAACGAAGTGAAGGATCTCTGAATAAAGCGCAGAGATGCTTCGTTGCACTCAGCATGACAGACAAAGGTTGTGTCATGCTAGCGGAGCGATCGCGAAGCATCCCCCTGCGGGAAGCATCTCTGCCGATGGAAGGAGAGACCCTTCGTTCCTCAGGGTGACAGATAAAAACAGTGTCATCGCGAGGAGGAACGACGAAGCGATCTCATAGTGTGAAGATAGAGATTGCTTCAGCTAACCCTTCGACATCCCTCGACTCTTCTACAAGCTCAGAGATCGAGACAGAAGGCTCAGGGATCGCCTACCCTACAGGCACGATGTCGCATATCATCCCGGTTCTTTCGGGTAAGACAAAAGGAAAGAATTATTTATGAATGTAATTTCGAGATTATTGACACGGAAACAGAATAAACCGCAGCGGACCAAGCTGGCAGTATCCATCAATGACGGCTTTATCGAGCGGCCGGCCGGGGGTGACATGGCGCGCGACCGCTACACCGGTGACCGCATGGAGATCCTGCGCCAGTCGCTGGAAGCCTGGCAGACCAATCCGCTGGCGCGCCGCATCGTCGAGCTGACCAGCCAGTATGTGGTGGGCGGCGGGGTGAGCATCAGCAGCGCGCACCCGGGGACGGATGAATTCATCCGCCAGTGGTGGAATCATCCATTGAACCGCATGGACGTGCGCTGTACCGAATGGTGCGAGGAACTATCCCGTTCAGGCGAGCTGTTCATACTCATCTCCACCGGTGCAGACGGGATGAGCTACCTGCGCGCGGTGCCGGCGGTGCAGATCAAAGAGATCGTCCCCTTGGAGAACGACCTTGAGCAGGAATTGGAGTTCATTGAATACCCCGGGGTGGGCAGCGAAGAACGCCATTGGAAAGCCTGGGGGGCTGTCGGCGAGGAGTTGCCCTTCCAACCGGTGATGCGCCATTACGCCATCAACCGACCGGTGGGCGCGCTGCACGGGGAATCGGACCTGGCGCCGCTGCTGCGCTGGCTGGCGCGTTACTCCGCCTGGCTGGAAGACCGCGTCCGCCTGAACCGCTACCGGCAGGCATTCATGTACCAGGTGAAGGCAGCCTTCACATCCGAGCAGGAACGCATGAATCGTCAGCAGGCCTTGAATGCCGCCCCGCCCAATCCGGGCTCCATCCTGGTGACGGACGAGAGCGAGACCTGGAGCGTGATCCAGCCGCAGTTGGCATCACAGGAGGCCGGTGAAGACGGGCTGGCGGTCAAACGGATGGTGGCAGCCGGGGCGGGCATCCCGTTGCACTTTTTAGCGGAGCCGGAGGGTGCCACCCGCACCACTGCAGAGTTCGCTGGCGGACCCACTTTTAGGCGCTTTGAACAGCGGCAACGCTTTTTCCTGTGGATGCTGGAAGATTTAACACGCATCGTACTGATCCGCAAAGCACAGGTTAATCGAAGGGTCAAAGCCGACGCGCTGCTTTCTGTGCGTGGCGCGGATATTTCCAACCGGGATAATGGCGCGCTGGCGGAGGCTGCCGGGCAGATCGTGACAGCTTTCCTGCCGCTGGTGGAGCGCGGTCTGGTGGATGATGCCGAGCTTCTGCGCCTGGCTTACCGTTTTGCGGGAGAAGTGTATGGGAAGAGCGGAGATTCGCAAATGGAGAAAAGTGCTTAGTTGATAAGTGAATTTTTGAGGAGGAAATTGTGCCCCGCGAGTGGTGAGCTTGTCGAACCATGCGGGGCAGGTTTTCCCCTCTCCCAAAAGGGAGAGGAATAATGATTGAAAGGAGGTATATGGAAGATCAACATCGTGAGTGGTTTGAAGTGCGGTATGGATTTCAGGCAGCTGTAGGGCAGCCAGGCTTTGAGATCGTGGCCATCACCAGTGGTCAGGGAAATGGCTGGTTGTTCACACCGGCCGCATTACGGGCATCGTTGGCGTTGTGGGAGGGTGTGGAGAGCTATATTGACCACGCCCATCAACCTGGTTGGAATCGTTCGGTGCGTGACCTGGCTGGAACCTGCCATTCTCCCGTATGGGATGAAAGCGCGCAGGGCATCCGCCTGGAGATTCAGCCAGCGGGGCCAGGCGCAGATCTGTTGACCAGGCTGGGGGAGGAATGGCTGGCGAGATCTGGCCAGCGTAGTGATATGGGCTTTTCAGCGGATATAAGTTTTACCGCCAGCGGGAATGAGGTGCAAGAGATCATCAAAGTGCATTCGCTGGATTTGGTGATGAAACCGGCCCGCGGCGGCAGGTTCGTCCGCAGGATCGTAAATCAAAATAATGAAGGAGGAGTGATGGAAGAAGAGAAGAGCGAGAAGGAGCAAAGCCTGCAGAAGATGGAAGCGGCCCAGCAGGCGCAGAATCGGGTGAGGGAACAGCGCGCTCAAATGGCGGGAGACCAGAAGCTGGTGAACGTCGTGCCGGAAGTTTTCCAGGTGCAGATGTGCAGCATGCTGCTGGAGAGCACTCTCGCCACCGCAAAACTGCCGGAAGCCATTGGTACACGCATCCGCCGTAATTTTAGCGGCAAAGTGTTTGAGCCGGCGGAGCTGACCCTGGCTGTGGAAGATGGACGCGCGCTGGCTGCTGAGTTGGCGGGCGGCAGCGTGGTGAAGGGTGGGCGGCTGGAGCGGATGTTCGACACCCGCGATCAACTGCAGGCGGCCTGCGACGACCTGTTGGGGGCAGAGCGGGAGAAAGGCACCGAGAATCTGCGCCCGGCTCGCCTTAGTGGTATTCGCGAGTTGTACCTGATGCTGACCGGGGATGACGAGCTGCATGGTGGTTACCACCCCGAGCGGCTGCGTCTTTCCACCACCACCGATTTTACCGGGCTGGTGAAGAACTCTCTGAACAAGATCGTTGCCAACCGCTGGGAGGAGTTGGGGCACGCGGGCTATGATTGGTGGCAGCGCATTGTCAGTGTGGAGCATTTCAACACCCTCAACCAGATCACCGGTACATTGGTGGGAACGGTCGGATCCCTGCCGGAAGTGGCGGAAGGCGCGGCTTACACCGAGCTGGTGGTGGGTGACAGCCCGGAGACCGCTGACTGGAAGAAGTATGGCGGTTACATCCCGCTGACACTGGAACTGATCGACCGGGACGAAACCCGCAAGCTGCGGGCTTACCCGCGCGAGCTGGCATCCGCCGGACTGCGCAAGATCAGCGCGTTGGTGGCAGCGTTATTCACCCAAAACAGCGGCACCGGTCCGACCCTGGCGGATACGGGCGCCCTGTTCAACAACACCGCGGTAACCACTGCTGGCGGGCACAAGAACCTGCTCACCGGTGCAATTTCCGCCGCTGAATGGGAGACGGTCAGCACAGCCATGTATAACCAACCCATGCTGATCAAGAATGCTGCCGGTGTTTACGGCACCGGTCCGCGCATGGCGGTCAACCCGCGCTTCTGCCTGGTGCCGCGCGCGTTGCAGTTAACGGCAAAGAAGATCCTTTATCCCAGTTTTGAAAATGCGTCGAATATCACCAGCGAAAACCAGCAGATGGGTCAGCCTGGCGATGTGATCACCGTGCCGGAGTGGACGGATGTCAATGACTGGGCTGCAGTGTGCGATCCACGCATTGTGCCGGCCATCTTTTTGGGCGAGCGCTTCGGGTTAATGCCGGAGGTGTTCATCGCCGGGGACGAGTTGAGCCCGGCGGTGTTTACCAACGACGAGCACCGGCTGAAGGTACGCCATTTCCTGGCAATGTGGGTGAACGACTTTAGGCCGCTGCACAAGTCGAACGTGGCGTAGGCCCTCCTGCTTCCCTTCCCCCTTTTCTCAAAAACGGGGGGATTAAAGGGGGCGCAGAGAGCGCAGAGGTAAATCTGTGTCATTCCGAACGAAGAGAGGAATCTTAATGAATGAAAGGCAAGGATCCCAGCCCTGACAGGCTCGGAATGACAATTGAAAAAGGAGGAATATGAATGAGTTATTGAAATCAAGAAAATTCTGGGCAGCAACCATCGGGCTGCTGGTGGTCATCATCACCGCCATCCTGCCGGGCTTCCCGGATATCGAACAGCCGCTGACGGACGTGGCCCTGCTGGTCAGCGCGTACATTTTGGGTACCGCCGTGGAAGGGCGGGCTTTGTCTGCGGGTATCGCCTTGCGTGGAGTACTGCGCTCGCGCAAGTTCTGGGCAGCGCTGGCGGGCGTTGGGGTCATTCTCCTGCGGGCTGCTTTTCCCGGCTTCCCACTGGAGGACGGGCAGCTGACCGCCATCATCATCACCCTGTCCGCCTACATCTTCGGCACCGGCGCGGAAGACGGCCTGATTCGCCTGAGCACCGCCTGGATCGGAACCAAAAATGAAAACCCGGCCATCTGAGCAGCACCCAGACCGGCAGCACAACCTTCCCCGCGGTAATCCCGCGGGGAAGGCAACTGGTGAAGGCGAAGCGCTGGCGCGCCATGCGGCAAAAAAAGCGGGCTTCCCGTTTGAAAGCCTGCTGGATTGGAAGGTCTACCCGGAATGGGTGGTTCTCATCGCCGCGGACGGCCGCAAGCGTGAAGTACCCAATACCGGGCTGAATGGCAATATTAAGGAGGAAGCATGACCACATTGATTGAGATCGAAGATCGGGTCTCCACCCTGCTGCTGGATATGACCCACCTGAATTTCACGGTGGATATCATTGCCGAAGGCATCCGCCAGGCGTTGATGGAGTACAGCAAAGCCAGCGGGCAGGCAGAAACCCTCGCCGGGCTGGATGGCGCGGTCAGCACCACCCTGCCTGAACAGGACAGCGGCATGATCGTGCTCGGGGCAGCCGGCTTCATTGCATCCGCCAAGGGGGTGGACCGCAAGGAGAGTTTCAACCTGGACGGTCAGATCGCCCCTCAGGTGGCTCAATTGGGGGAACGCTTCCTGGCCCGCTTCCAGGCGTTGATCCTGACCGTGCGATGTGACCGCATGCGTTCCCCGGAGGTTCAAGCCTGGGGAGCAGGTTGGCCGTTGATTTTGTAAGGAGAAAATGATGATGCTGGGAATAGATGTATCTCACTATGACGATAAAGTGGACTGGCCGCTGCTGGCTGGTTCAGGCGTGGCCTTCGCCATTGCCAAGGTAAGCCAGGGCGATTACTACCGCGATGATAAATGCAAGCTTCACCTGGCCGGGGCGGGTGCCGCCGGGATGCATGCCGGCATCTACCACTGGGTGGATCCGCAATGCAGCGCGCAACGGCAGGTGAACTTCCTGCTGGAGTCCGCACATGGGCTGAATTACCAGTTCATCTGTCTGGATGTGGAGCAGCACGCGCCCTGGCTGGTGGCCTATCCTGCCAAGCCCTTACCGAAGAAAGCCAGGGGCAAGCCTGGTCAGAAAAATAATTGGATCAGAAAGCAGGCAGCGGTATCGGTCAATTTCTCGCCTCGGCAGATCAGCGACTGCGCCGAGAAGATGGCCCAACTGCTACATGCGCGGGCGGAACTGCCGCTGGTCATCTACACCCGGGTCAGCTTCATCGTGGAGTATGCCCGACCGATGCTGGCATGGTTGAAAGACTACCCGCTGTGGCTGGCGCAATATCCGCTGCTCCCCATGCCGGCCGCCAGGCTGACCTGGGAAACACTGAATCAGGTGTACCCGCGCCAATCCGCGCCTCTGCTGCCAGCCGGTTGTTCACAGTGGACTTTCTGGCAGTGGAGCGGTGATCGCCTGAGATTGCCGGGGGTCAGTTCCTGTGTGGATCTCAACTTCTTCAATGGCAGCGCAGCAGAACTGGACGCTTTCCTCGGGAAGCGGAAGGCATTTGCTTATGGGGCAGCATCCGAACCGCTGCAAAGGATGGCCTGATGGCAGCCATTGGGACGGATTGCGATGTGGTGCTGTTCAACCCAGGTGTGGAGGAGGGTGCTGGCCTCGGATGCCTGCTGGATAAAAACCGCCTGATGCGTGGGGGTGTGAACGTCTTTCGCTCGGCTTACAAACAGGCGGATGGCAGCTATAAAGACAGCCAGGTGGTCACCCTCACCGTGCTGCTGGGCGACGCGTTGACCAACCCGGATGGCTCCATCCATACATCCGGGCGGGCGGAGGAATACGCCCAGCTTTTCAGCATCCTTAACCTGCGCAGTCAGATCGGGATAATGACCCGGGAGGGTGTGTACAGCGGGCTGTACTCCAACGGGCATTATGCCATCGAAGACCACAGCGGCCGCGTCAGCCGCATCACTTTGCAGCTCAGTTCGGAAGGCGACATCTTCGCTCCGGCTGACCGGGACCGCTTCGAGCAGTCGCTGTGGGTGGAAAGCGATAGCTACGCTGGCAGCATGAGTTGGGACAATTCTTACTGGCGCGCCTGAAAGGAGATCAATTTGACATCACCCACTTACCCATCCTCGCTGGATGTATCCCCCGGGCAGCCTACCAGCGTGGTGCAATACAACCGCCTGCGGGCGGACGCGCTGACCCTGGGTGCGGCTCCAGAAGATGCAGTCGCCCTCGGAGGCTTTTTGAGCAGCTATATCTCTGGAGTATCCATCACTTACCTGGCCGCGAACCGGCTGCGCGTGCAGTATGACGCGAAATTCCCGCCCACGCTGATGATCCGCGGCACCATGTGCCAGGCCACAGCCAACGTCGATCTATCCGCCGGCTCTTTCAGCGGCGGGGCAGCGGATTGGTATATCTTTGCCAACCGGACGGCGGGTAATAAGGCTTTCACGCTGACGGTCAATACCAGCTCCACCGAAGGCGCAGACCAGCGCCTGATCGGCGTCTGCCGCTGGGACGGGAGCGCGCTGGATTCCGCATCCATCCAGACCTACGCCAGCGGGCAATCCAGCAATAAGACAGCGGTAATCACCCTGCAAGCCTGGGTGACCTACACCAGCCAGACCAGCTACACCGCCGCGGGAGTCTGCCATCACTTGCTGGATTTCGCCCGTTTGAAGGCGGGGGCGAAGTCTGCGGCGCTGGTGACGAACCTGTATGCCACCAGCGGCACCGCCTACGCGCGCTTTTATAACACCACCGATTCGGTCACCATCGTGGAGCTATCCACCACAGCCACCGCGGCGGTGACGATGGTGAAGAGCGCGGATATCCTTTCTGCATTGCCCAATGGCCTGGTGGAAACGCGCTTCGAGTGGAAGACCAGTGGTACCCGCGCGGATTGTTACTGGGGCGCGCTGGTGATCGAGTATTGATGAAGTTGAGGAACCGGTGCTTCGACTAGCTCAGCAGCCGGTGCTTCCACATGCTCAGCAACCGTTGCTTCCACATGCTCAGTAGCCGTTGCTTTGACAAGCTCAGCAGCCGGTTTTTCGCTCCCTGAGCTTGTCGAAGGGAGCTTGTCGAAGGGACATCCTCATGTCATTCTCGAAAGGACCGGGATGATATGCGAACCCTCGCAGAGGGCGAAGCAATCTCTGCCCAGTCCTGATCGCCACGCCACTCCGTGCTCGCGATGACAAAACGATAGTAATGTAGGGCGGGATTCAGCCCGCCAGCAAGGTGAGATAAATTATGAACCCCTCTGGTTTTCGAGGAAATGACCGCAAATATCTTCGCGGGTGGGGTTTTGAGGGTAACCAAGGAGGAACTAAAGTGAACTTTGAGCAATTTACCGAGGAAGTACGGGCAGCTAACCCCGCGGCGGGAGTGATCTGCGCCACCGAGCAGCCATTAACGTTGGTAGTGGATGGCCGGGCGGTGGATCCAGCCCCGCTGCTGGCGGCGCATAGCCCCTGCTGGCTGCGGTTGGACAAGGCGATGATCCGCGCGGATGGGTCGGATGCAGCCCGGTTGCTGGTGGATTTTCCATACCGGGCGAATTTGGAAGTCGTGATGACGCTGCGGCATGGCGAGAGCAGCATGCAAGAGAGCCTGGTGTTGAATGGCAGTGGTCAGGGGGAATTAGAGATCGTGTCATCCACCCCGGGAATGATCCATATAGAAGTGCAGGGGAAGCCGGTGCGGACCAGCCTGCAAGTGGAGGAGATATGATGGCAAAACGGATCAGCGTGGATGATAGAAGCAAGCTGGAGGATCAGGCAGCTCGGAAAGAAATGAAAACTGAACGGAAAGCTGGCACAGGATATGAAGTTGGTCGAAGTGGCGGAATTGGTGCTGCTGCTTGCTCGGTTCGTAGGAGTGGTGGATGCAGGGGTGCCAGTTGGCGGAATAGGAAATAATCGTATGCATTAACTTTGTGTCCTACTATTCCGCTGTTATTGAAAAAGTTTGTGTGTCACGCCCCGATAATTCTTGAGATAAATAATAAGGATTCTGTAAGATTAAATCCGTGAAATATCGTGTAAAGTATCCATAACGGTTAAACATTATCGGGTCTGGAGAATAAATTGGCGCTTCCCTTTATTAAATTTCAATTATTCTTTAAAAGCGAAAAAGGTCAGACCACCATTGAATATGCGTTGCTCCTGGCGCTGATCACCCTGGTTGTTATTGTCGTGCTGCGTTTCATGGGCCCTGCCATCAGCAATTTCTTCCAGGATGTTGGCACCACTGTGGATGGCGCGGGGTAAACCCTATATGTATGTACTGTTTTGAACGGGTGAAATACCCGGTTTTTTTAATATATAGTCGGGAGATATCGCCCGAAAATGTACTTACTAGTCTGGCAAACGGTCGAATAACCGACCCAGTTGGTGCGTTGGGAACATGTATTCACCGCATAATGTGGACGCTGTTTATGCTCCCAACAGCACCCTACCGTTGGTGATGGAATATTGATAGGGTTGGGGCACGACGGATAGAGTTGGGGTACGACATGTCGTGCCCTACCGGGGCGAGGCGGTCGCGAAGCTCCCAATAGTGAGGCTCGCCATTTCGTGAAGGTTTTTATGTTGAATTTTGAGCAATATACCGAAGAAGCCCGCGCAGCGTACCCCGTGGCGGGAGTGATCTCCGCTATGGAGCAGCATTGAGGGTGGCCAGTAATTCGTCCTGGTCCATATCATAATCCCACGCATAAGCGCTTTGCATGATTACTCCTGCAATAATGATTAGCCAGGATAAGAAGCGTTGGCAACGCACCAGCCTTACCACCACATTCCCTCCTCCATTCAGGTGTAAAAATCCTTGTTTTTCTTATGGTATACTAATCAAAATGCGGGTAATTTGCCAACTTTGCTATATGGAGTAAAACCGTAGTGAGGAAAACGCGATGAACAAAAAATTTACGCAAGCCATCTACTGGATCATGATTGCAGCCATTCTTCTTTCTATTGCCATCACTCCCGGAACTGTGTCTGCATCGCGTGGGTATGTGCTCCTTCCCATGGACGATGGTACCTATGATGATACAAATGGGAATATCGTCTATGCCGGCTGGGACGCAAACTACATACTCGGCGATTATCTTAATTCAGAGCATCAAACGAAAATTTTAACCAAATCCGCTGTGTTCAAATTCCATGGCTCGCAAGTAATCGTTTACTTCCGCAAGAGTCCGATTATGGGAACTATGTCAGTTGTAATTAAGGATGACACAGATACCGTTGTATCATCAACCACAGTCAACCAGTACAATTCCAGGGATTTGTTTGGACAAACGTGGTCCAGCCCGGTTTTCATGGATGGCTATTACACACTGACTTTATCATACCAGTCCGGGTACACGGCCATTAACCTGGATGCAATCGAAGTGAAATAAACCTTCGCTATCCCATCGACAAGGAGGTGGTGCCTAAAATGAACGACAGTTATCCCCAACCTAGCGCTGTGGCGTCCCTCCTGATCGCCGATTGATCAAGGTGCCGCAGCGCGGATAGAGCCGTCCTTCACCGGACGGCTCTACTCTTTCTTTGATGCAGCTTCTTAAACTTATAAACTTTGTAATTAATAGTCGCAATAAAATCTAATTAATGCTTTTCTTTATAGGTGGATGACTTGAATTTCCTAGTTATTTCAGTTGTTCTTCTCACGATAATAGATCTTTTGTTGTCACTGGCAAGAAAAGCTAATAACGTATTTCTTTTTATAGTTAAGTGTATAAATTTAGCGTTCAACTTATTTATAATTATCAATAATAAATTTCTCTGGCAGTTATACTTCGTAGCTATTTTTTCTCTTGCCTCGACGCTAATTTGGATTCTTAGGAATTTTCATCTCCGAAAAGTAAAACAATGGGAATCTATAATGTTCCTTTCCGGGGGTCTAGTTGCTATAATTCTCACCAGCTCCGCATTAATGTTCTTTCCCCTGCCCATGATGCCTTATCCTTCCGGCCCCTACCCCGTTGGAACTCGTGAATATACACTCGACCCAAGCACCTGCCAGGATACGGTCAACAATTACAATAATTACCGGGTAAGAGTAAAAATATGGTATCCAGCAGAAAGAACAAAAGATAAAGCAAATTATGCAATTAATAAAGATGAAGTAATTAGGTTTCTTAAATTTTACGAGAATACAACCTATGATCTCATGAATTACGCATATGCTTATACTAATTCCATTAAAAGCAACTCATATAATGATGCTGATATTAATCGTGGGGGAGGGGGTAGTTTCCCAGTAATTCTTTACAATGGAGCTTATTTTTCGGTAGTCGGGCAAAATTCAATCTTAATGGAAGAATTGGCTAGTCATGGTTTCATAGTGCTGAGTATTGCACATCCATACGGCACTATAATCACATACGAAGATAGCAGTTTTATAACACCAGAAACAAAATTAATAAACGATACTTTTAACCTTGCATTTGCAGAAACATTACCATTAGACCAGCAATATGAAGATTGGCTTGACAGTGGTATGAATATAGTTGATGCTGATCACAAATATTACAACCAATTGAGCAGTTGGAAATCCATCATCAACCAATGGGAAACTGACAACTATTGTGTTTTAGAATATTTTATTGATCAGAACACCAATAATGCAAGTATATTTTTCGAGAAGATTAATTTCAACAGTATTGGTGTTATAGGTCATTCGCTGGGCGGATATACTGCAGGTAATTTATGTTCTCACCAAGCCGCTGTCAAAGCCTGTGTTTTTTTAGATACAAATTCTCGAAGCGACTATTTCTTCACAGACATGCAAAAACCATCCCTCTTTATTTTTGCGAATTCATCAGTAAAAATTGACCCCTACATTGAAAAGAATCCGGATGCACCGATCAGCGTTGTAATAATAGAGGATGTCCATCACCTAAATTTTATGGAACAGTGGCTGCTGGTACCATATAATTTTAATAATCATACCTACACTTTATTTAATACTTATAGGACATTATATAAAGCATATGGGGAAACGACAATGTTTTTCCTGAGCACAATGCCAACCAATGAATGAAATTAGATATACAAAATTTAACAAATCCTCCTGGTTGGGCGCAAACAAACTACAAGTTTACATACTCGTGCAATAGTTGGTTTAGGTCTTATCTAGCTTGCGGGTACCTGGTAAAAAGCTCATACAGTGCGCGTGAGATGGCATCCTCCCGCATCACCATTTCCTTGATCCTGGCATTACGCTTCACCTGCTCCACCACTATACGCGGCAGCGCATTGCCGATCTTGCCCAGCAATCCCATAAAACCGACTGGCGATTCCGGGTCATAGTGGCCATCATACTTGCTGTCGCGGATGTAAAAATCGGGCGTCAGACTCTCCAGCACCTGTTTCACGTTCAGCCGGCTGAAATGCGCTGGCAGGCGCACATGCTCCACCCGCGGCAGGTGGAAATACTGCCATACCTCGCGTATTTCACCCTCCACTGATAAACGTGGGTAACAGATGCGTGGTACACCGTGTGTCTGTGTCTCCAATTCTTCCATGTTCAACGCCTCATCAAAGATTTCCGAACGGATCTTGATCGGCGTGCGGTAAAGCAATCGCAACGCATCTACCATCACCTGTCGCACCGCCAGCGCCAGTGTTGCACCCTGGCGGATGGTTGTCAATTGCCCGATGACATCCCGTTGAATATCATCCAGGATAACCAGCGAGCGCATGGAAAAATCGCTGCCAGTCAGTGTCTCCAACACCTCCACGCGGATCTCTGGCTCCATCCCTGCCAATCGTGTCAACTGCTGGTGGGCAATATCCGTATAAACCTTCAGCACCTCTTGCGGGTTTGTGCAGGTGCCCGCCAGGTTGGGCACCATGCCTGAAACATCATACTCACGTGTCATGTCCATCAGCATGGTGTTGATGTCGTAGATGCTAGCGGCTTCCACCAGTCCGCGAAAATCCCTGGCTGTCAGCGCTTCCGGTCGGATAACTGCCAGGATCTCATTGATGAAGGGCGGCTTGTTATAGACTGTGTACTCTGGCGTACTGGCTGTAGTTGTCATATCATCCTCGCATTTGAGGATATCATCCTCGCATTTGAGGATATCATCCTCGCTTTCCCGGATGCCTCCATTTCCCGCATCCATTGCCTTATTAATAATATAGCATCTGGACGCAAAAGATACAACCGCTTTTGATTGCCAAATACACCACCCTTGCCTTATGGATGAATATAGTAAAATAAACCAGACCTTATTCCCCGGAGGGAACCATGCCCAAAAAAGTTAAACTTATCTTCAACCCCACTGCCAATCTTGGCCGCGCTTGGTCTGTTGCCTCAGCCCTGCGCCCAATCGTGGCAGAATTTGGAAATGCGGATTGGACCGGAACCGTTTACCCCACTCACGCTACCGAGTTGGCTCGTCAGGCTGCGGAGGAAGGTTATGAAACTGTGGTAGCCATGGGCGGTGATGGCACCATGCACGAGGTACTGAACGGTCTGATGCAGGTTCCTGCTGAACGCCGCCCCAGGATGGGCATTGTGCCGCTCGGTTCCGGAAACGATTTGGCCTTCTCTTGCGATATCTCAACCAATCCAGAAGAAGCCATGCGGCAGGCTCTTTCCGGCGCACCCATGCCGGTGGATGTCGGCAGTGTGCGCGATGGCCGTGGACGGCAGGAGTATTGGGCCAACTCCTTTGGTATCGGCTTTGATACCATTGTTACCATGCATTCCCGCAAGGTGCCTCTCTTCCAGGGATTCACCGTCTATCTTATCGCCGTACTGCAAACAATCCTTTTCGATTACCAGCCATTCGACCTGCAAATCAAGGTGGATGGACAGGAATGGCGCCGCGAGTATATGCTCTTCGTGTTGATGAACGGGAAGAGGGAAGGCGGCGGTTTCCATGTCACACCAGCTTCCCTGCCCGATGATGGCCTGTTGGATTATCTGGCTGTGGATAAGGTTTCCCGTTTGAAGATGCTGCAGATCCTGCCCGCAGTGTTGAATGGCACGCACGGGGGCATGAAAGAATGCAAGTTGGGTACCTTCCGGCAATTGGAACTTGTTTCCAAGCAGCCACTTTATATCCACCTGGATGGCGAGATATTTGCTACCCCCGCTGCCCGGGTTGATCAACTCTCCGTGGAAATCTTGCCTGGGGTGCTGCAAATCGTCAGGTAGATAGGAAGATACCCGTGCCAGACTTGCTGCAAAGCCTGCTGGACCAGGATATTGGTTACTTACAGATTATTGCTTCCACCTGGGGAGTGGACGCACCACAATCTGATTCCCTGCCCGAACGGGCGGCACTTGTCCGCCGCCTTTTGGAGCCTTATGCATTGCGGCAGGTGCTAGCCGATCTCCCCGAAAACGCTGCTCAGGCGCTGGCGGAGTTGCAGCAAAACAAAGGCCGCCAGTTATGGACCACCTTCACTCGAAAATATGGGGTTGTACGCGAATTTGGTACCGGGCGGCGTGACCGTGAACAGCCTCACCTTAATCCTATCTCTCCTGCGGAAGTGCTCTGGTACCGCGCCCTCATTTCCCGCGCCTTCTTTAAAAAATCAGGCCTGCCGCAGGAATTCGCCTTTATCCCCTCTGACCTGCTTGAACTGCTCCCCCTTCCAGCGGCACAGGCAATCTCCCCGCCGCGGATCCCACTGCCCATCCCAGGAGAGTACCTGCCAGCCTCCTGCGGAGACCAGATACTGGATCACGCATGTACGTCGCTTGCACTTCTGCGTGTTGGCAAAGGAACTGGCCATTCCAACCACCTGCCGATTACCACAGAACACTCAACCTTTGTGGAAAACCTGCTGCACGAAGCTGGATTGCTGGATGTAAATGGCCAGCCAGCGCCTGAAGCGGTGAAGGAGCATCTCGAATCTCCCCGCGCCTCTACCTGGAGTGCCCTGTATACCTGTTGGGCAATCTCTGAAGCCTATGATGATCTATTAGCCGTTCCAGATCTGCAACTTGAGCAGGTTGGTTCCCGTTTTCCCCTGAATGCACGTAAAGCCATGCTGGATCATCTCCGCAGCCTGCCTGCCGAAGCATGGCTCAGCATACAGGGCAGTATTGAATACCTGATGGATGCCCACCCTGAGTTCTTGCGTCCGGACGGGAACTTCGACACCTGGCAAATCCGATCCACACAAACTGGCGAATACCTGAACGGCTTCCACCATTGGGAAGATGTGGAAGGCGTATATATCCGCCACCTGATCACCGGCCCGCTTTTTTGGTTGGGGGTGGTGAGCACTGGGTATTCCTCCCATGCCCGCATCCCGACCGTCTTCAAGATCACCCCAATCGGTCAGGCATTGCTGCATGGCGAACTCCTGCAGACAATTGAAGAGAATGGGCGCATCATTATTAAAGCTGGCGCTCAGATCCACTGCCCACCCCTGGTGCCACGCTGGGTGCGCTACCTGATGGCGCGCATGGCAGATTGGGAGCTTGCCAACACTTCAGGATATGCATACCGCTTCACTCCGGGCTCTCTGGGTGCCGCCAGAAAACAAGCATTGCATATCAGCCATCTCACCAGCCTGCTGCGTAAGTACGGTGCCATCCCTCCCCCTCCCACCCTTATCCGCGCCTTGCAAAGCTGGGAGGAAAATGGCACGCGGGTTTCCCTGGAAGGAATCCAGGTGCTGCGGGTTGCCTCTCCCGATATCTTGCAACACATCATGGCATCTCGTGCTGCGCGCTACCTGGCAGAAC
Source organism: Anaerolinea sp. (assembly GCA_013824865.1). GTDB lineage: Bacteria > Chloroflexota > Anaerolineae > Anaerolineales > Anaerolineaceae > PNON01. The sequence goes on from PNON01000018.1 coordinate 30,586, forward strand.
CGCTCGGTCCCACCGCGGTGATGATTAAGCCCGGCAGCGCGGAGAAGCTTTCCAACCTGCTGATTGACCTTGGCTACCTCGGCGAAATCAAAACAGCGTTATAATCGGATCTGTTTGAATAATTGACCGGAAGGAAAATATGGATAGCAAGATCCAATGGATTAAAGACGAGCTCGACCTATTGAAGCAACAGGGGACATTGAACCGCATCCGCACCATCGGCTCTGCAGTCGGACCAAATATGGTGGTGGAAGGCAAATGCGTGCTCAATTTTTGCTCTAATAACTACCTGGGGCTGGCTAACCACCCGTTGTTGACCAAAGCTGCCACGGATGCCATCGCAGAATATGGCGTTGGCCCCGCGGCTGTTCGCTCCATCGCCGGCACCACCGACCTGCACGTGAAACTGGAAAGAAAGTTGGCCGCATTCAAAGGCGTTGAATCCGCCATCACCTTCCAGAGCGGCTACTGCGCCAATCTAGCTGTCTTCCCCGCCCTGGTTGGCAAGGGAGATGTAATATTTTCGGATGAACTCAATCACGCCAGCATCATTGATGGCTGCCGCCTTTCCGGGGCAAAGATCATCCGCTACGCGCATTGTGATACTGCAGACCTGCAGCGCGTCATCCGTGAAGCCAAAGGCGGCTACCGCCACGCGATCATCATCACCGATGGCGTCTTCTCCATGGATGGCGATATCGCCCCGCTGGATAAGTTGTATGAAGTGGCACAGGAACACCAGATACTGTTGATGGTGGATGATGCCCATGGTGAAGGTGTGCTGGGTACCGGCGGCCGCGGGATTGTGGATCACTTCCACCTGCATGGCAAGGTGGATGTGGAGATAGGTACCATGTCCAAGGCTTTCGGCGTGGTTGGAGGCGTTGTGGCTGGCAATCCGATCATCATTGACTGGCTTCGCCAGCGTGGACGCCCCTTCTTGTTCTCCTCCGCCATGACCATTCCCGATACTGCCGCGTGCATTGCTGCGGTGGACCTGCTTGAAAAATCCACCGAGCTGGTGGACAAGCTGTGGGAAAACAGCCACTATTTCAAAGCCGGCATGAAACAACTTGGCTTTGACACCGGAGAGAGTGTCACTCCCATCACCCCGATCATGCTGGGCGAAGTCACCCTGGCAAAGCAATTCAGCAGTGAACTATTCAACGAAGGCGTGTTTGCTGTGGCGTTGGGCTATCCCACCGTGCCGCAGGGCAAAGCCCGCATCCGCGTGATGATCTCAGCTGCACACTCCAAATCAGACCTCGATCAAGGTCTGGAAATCTTTGCCCGCGTTGGCACCAAGCTGGGTGTGATCTAACTTGTATCAAATAAATTACTAGCGGGCGCCTTGTCAGCGTCCGCTATTTTTTATCCCTTTTGCTATCTTTTACCCCAATCCCCAAACCTTTTCTCTATTTCTCTACTTTCCTTTTTCTTCATTACTTTCAACAAACTCTCCATCAATCACCAACTCTTCGTCTATTTTTGCATCTTTCATGGTTTTATTACTTAATCTCAAAGCACGGGAATGCTCTTGCACCACCGCGTCCGGGCACAATTCCACGAATAAATAACTTGCCAGTCCCAGTACAGCCGCGTCATCAAATGGCCCGATAGCCACGTCTAATGGAATAATTAAGTACAGAATCGCCCCAATCGGCAGCACTTTTAGCAAAGGGCTTACCCGTTTATCCCTCATCAAACGATAAATCAGCTTGGCGCGCAGGATGAGATCTTGCAGGAAACCAGGATTGGAAGGCACCATATTATTTACAGGTATTTTTGTCATTTCATGCTCCTTAATCGCTAATATTATTCCATTTAGCTGCGAATCAACCTGTGGCGCTTCCAACGGAGTATTGGCCCAGCCAACAGGCGTAGATAATACTTAAAAACGATTGGCGAGAAAAACCTGCCACCATCACGGTAATGCACTTTTAACATCTCTGGCCAGCAGCGGTCGTCTGCGTTGATGGTTTTCGCATTACCATGCAGGCGGAAGTTAGCCCAATGGCCGCGGATATACGCCAGTGGTGCCAGTCTGGCTAACCGGACCCACAGGTCGTAATCCATGGCAAAATAGAATTCAGGGTCCAGTGGACCCACCTGCTTCCACAGGCTCGCGCGGAAGAAGGCCGCCTGTTGTGGGATGTGAACGTATCCCCGACGCAGTCTGGCATAGTCTGTTTGCGCCGCAGGGAAGCTGCCAATCACACCATCCTGCTCATTAATAAAGCTCGCATCAGCGTATACCAGTCCCACCTGCGGGTGTGCTTCCAGGTAAGCCACTGCTTTTGCCACCGCTTCCGGTTCGTAGGTGTCATCCGAATTTAGCCAAGCCAAAATCTCTCCATTCGCCCGTGCGAACCCCTTGTTGATGGCATCCGTCTGTCCTCTGTCCTTTTCAGACACCCAACCTTTCAGCCGTTGTTCATACTTCCGAATGATCTCCACTGATCCATCTGTAGACCCGCCATCCATCACAAAATATTCAATGTTCTGGTAAGTTTGCCCCAGCACAGATTGTATCGTCCGCTCCAGGAAGGCTGCCTGGTTGAAAGATGGCGTTACAATGGTAACCAGTGTCATATCCATCTCTACTTCGCGGTGATGCGGTCAACGCCATAATAGATGGCTGCGCAGCGGTTCACCCACAACTTTGGATTACTCGAAAGTTCGCGGATACGGCCGTATGAATCTAATGCCTGCACGGTGAGGTCCATTACGCCGGCTGCTTTTTGTTGCTCTATATTGCTTGCGCGCGAATCCCAATCCTGTGCACGGGTCTGGTAGGCAGGTACCTCCGCCACAGTGACTAAGGCTGCGCGCATCAGGTAAAAGCACAGCAGGACAATCACCATCGCAATAAGCTTTGGGGTAATCTTAAGCGGGTAGCGCAGGCCCTTCAACATCCGATTTTGATAAACCATACCCAGCAGGTAAAACCAGGCGATCCCAGCGATTGTCAGCGTCCACCTGGCCGGGAGGAGGGCTCGTAATTCCGGGTAGGCTGATTCACCGTAAGCACTGGGGGCGCAAATCGCCACTACCAGGGTGAAAGCTGAAACCGGAATTGCCCAGAATAACCAACCCCAGTGTCGCAGCTGGATATCTTTCCAATTCCCCATCAATGCAAACGAAAACGCAAAGAGGAAACTCGCCAACAGCGGTAAAGGAGATTCTTGAAGTGTGTTCACGATAAAACCCAACCCGAACCGCAGGGACAGGTAAACAAGTCTGACTAAGGTGGGGGTTTCTGGCATGGTGCTTAACCGGAAAGCGTTGGCAGGGGAGAGGATCATGATCGCCATGGCTGCCAGCAACCCAGCAATTGTGCTCCCCAGAAGAAATAATCGCCTCTTTTTATCCTCCCGCTGTGATCGCCAGGCAGCCAGTAAGAAAATCAGCCCGAAAATAGTGGACTGAAAAGCTGCGGTGGTTTCAGAGAAACCACCCGTGAACAGAGTGATTAGAAATACTCCCATACTCGCAAAGGCGAGCCGCCTCCCAGTCAGCTTTTGTTTATCCAGCCAGATCAGGAGCGCCAGGATAAAACCCAGCAACACCACCGGAAGAGTATAGGTGACCGACCCAGAACGCCAGTAGAATGATTGGAACCGTTGCGGAGCGGTATATACGGTGAAAAATGTGATCATCCCCGCCAGGATGAATACCTCCATTTTTCCTATTCTCCACGCCATCCAATTACGCAGGCTGTTAATCAGTAGAAATAAACCGCCTAGCATTCCCGTCACAAGCATGCCGGGCAGAATCTGCATCCCGATTACCTGCAGCGGATCAATCAACCCGATGGTCAGCATCGCGGAAAAACGATTGGAATTCAAAGTGTACCAGTCCACCAGTGCCCCAAAATAGCCATATTGCAGGCGTGAACTGGCAAAGCAATAGTCATCTGCCTGGTAACGGGAGTAGATACCCGTGTATATGAATGGTAGCAGTGCGAAAATCAGGCTAACCACCATCAAGCCCAGCACCGGCCTGTGCCAGTTTGGCTCATCCGGGTCCGCCTTGGGATACTTCTTCAGCAGCGGAGAAAGATACATTAACCCACCTTGCCCGGCTTGGTAGAATACAATCCACGCATACCTTGCCAGCGTACCTTGATCACATCCCGGAACATGCGCCAACTATCCCGCCAGACACTCACCCGAGACTCGTTCCGATAATTTACCAGCTTGACCGGGATCTGCTCAATCTGATAGCCGCGCAGCCTGGCAATGTATAACAGTTCAACATCAAACCCGAAGGTGCGCACAGTCTGTAGTGAGAAGAGGTCTTGTGCTGCTTTATGCGCGAATCCTTTAATGCCGCATTGCGTATCCGGGATGCCTTTAAATAGCAACAACTGGACCAGCAGGTTGAATGCGCGCCCAGTGAGCGAGCGCACCATCGGCACCCCGCTTTGAATCTGCGCACCTTCAACCAGGCGTGAGCCAATCGCCAGGTCCGCGCCTTGCTGGATGGACCGGTTGATCCGTTCAATCCCTTCCAGGTCATAAGACAGGTCAGCGTCCATGAAGAGGATGACATCCCCCTGGCTAGCCAACGCTCCCCGGCGGATGGAATATCCTTTGCCGGAATTTTGCTCATTAATCAGCACCTGAATAGCACAGCCTATTGGAAGTTGTAATTCATGGTTTTTCACCACATTTCCGGTTCCATCCCGGCTGCCGTCATCCACCACGATAATCTCAAAAGTAGCGAAACGCTCCCGCAGGTATGCCGAAAGAGTGTTGACAGCACCGCTGATATACCGGGCTTCATTATAAGCCGGGATAATCACGGTCAATTGAAAGTTTGAACTAGCAGCCACAGCTATTTTTCATACCCCATGCGATCCAGATAAGCGCCAAACTTGCTCACCATTTTCTTTTGCTCTTTTTCATTAAAGCGCTCTCGAAAGCGCCCCACCTGTCCTTTAAAAAAGTGCAGTCCATCCCGACCTTCCCTGGCCTGTCCCGGGCGGTATTTTTCAACCACCTGTTTTATTACCGGTTTTTTTATGTCCAGCTGCAAGAATTTCACCAGCTTTCCGGTTTCCTGGTCATATTCCAATAAAAGGTCTTCATACCTGGCACTCAATACAGCCTTTCTGCTTGTCCAGGTTTCCCATATCTTACAGTATTTCAACATGAAATCGATAGCGCTATCCAGGTCTGTAAGGTGAGAAAAGGCATTTGGGCGCCCTTTCTCAAGCGTTCGTTTTCCAAAATCCATGGCTGATAACATGGCATCCCGTGGATCACGGTAAATATACATTGCCTGCATCCTGCCCGTTTGAATGAACAGGTCACTCACAGCTGTAGCGCCTGAATGGGCTTTGATTACGAACCGGTTGCCGGCCATCGATGCGGGCAGCACGGTCAGCATGCGGCGGAGTGTCAACGCACCAATGTTGCAATTCACCTCAGTCAGCACCTTTTCCAGGTGAAATTCGTGGCGGATTTCCCTGGAAGGCTTGCTACCGCTCGCCACCACCAGGTCGTGAATAAGATTGTAATGCCAGCCTGAGCCAGCCCGGGGCATACCAACAGCTAGAATTATCATTGCAGTCCTTTATGCATCGTAATAATTAATAATAACACGCAATTAATCGCTATGAAGATGATCCAGCCGGCTCTTTTTTCTTTGTTAAAACAACCGCTGACATACCCAACAGCATGCCCAGCCCCAGCCATTGATTCGGGTCGATGAGCGAATCCTGGGTGAAATTAAAGAGGATTAGCACGAACCACAAATACAATCCAGCAACACCCACGAATTTTGCCAATGCCTCTTCCCTGGTCAGCAGCTGAATCACACTCCCCAGGATGCTCAGCCAGAAGATCAGATAGATCAGGAACCCGGCTATTCCGGTTTCAGCCAGCAGTCGGATATACAGATTTTTAGGGTTGGGATATAACCATCCATTGGGTGTCAACTGCCTGCTGATCTCGGAGACAGTGGTCACCGCCCAGTCCGGTATATGATCGTAAAGAGTCAGCCCGGTGGCTCCAAGTCCAACCCCCGTCAGCGGTTGTTCCTGAAATACCTCCCACCCAGCTGTGGCATAGGCGAGCCGCGGACCTGCGTAAATATCCACCGCATATTCCACCAGCGAATCTTTCTGCGATTGCCAAATCTTGGCGAAGTATTTGTTTGTGGAAAGCAGAAGCAAGGCACCGGCAAGTACAGCTGTCACTGCCAGCAGGATGCCTGCACGAATTGCAATGCCTCCCATGCGATTCGCTACCTGGCTGTGTTTAAAAGGCCGCACATACCATCCCCCCCAGGTGCGGATCCTTCCCCATTGCGTCAGCAGGAAAACAATCACCACGGCCATTACCGACATCAGGATGCCACCCCTTGAAAAGGTGCAAATCAACAGCCCGCTGGTACCAGCCAGCAAAAGGAACTCCATCCACCGCCTCTTGAAAATACGGTATCCTGTCAGTAGAGCTGCCAACAGCCACGGCAGGTAGATGGTGGCAATCTGGTTAGCCAGCCAGGATGGCTCAAAGGCAAAACCAGCAGCGCGTTTCTTGACAAGCAGTTTGCGAATGGAGAAGGACTGTTGTATTTCATTCAAGTCAGCCCTTTCTGGAAATCCGGTCAGGTAAGAAACCATTTGCACCGCACCCCAGAGGATGCTTAGCGCCAATCCAACATAAAGCCATTTAAGCGTGAATCGCAGATCATCCTCGCCCTGGTTCATCAGCATGGCGCAGGCAAACAGCATCATGCCACCAGCCAGGGTTACCCAGGCTCTCAATGCCCTCCCGATGAATTCCTGCCCATGCATTGGTATCGGCCCGTAAGCCCAACCCCAGGCTGTGGCTGCCAGGGCAACGACTAAAAATAGACCCAGTAAAGCAAGGCTGCCATTCGGCTTGAACCGGATATCATGTTTTATTAATCGCCAGGCTAACACGGCAGCCAACACCGCCAGCGGGTAGAATGCTAGCGGTTGAACCATCGTTTCCTTGCCCAGGAATGGAAAATAGCGAAAGCTGGTCACCGGCAGGCAAAGCAACACAACCCCCCAAGCAATCCGGGAAATTTTCCCTGCATCAATCCTCAATGGTAGATCCACTGAGCTTCTCGCTGAAAGTTTGAAAAAGAAGCGTGAGAAATAATGCACTGAGTGCTGCCGCCAGGATATAGGCTCCCATGGAAGAGACTCGTTCAGCGGCAATATCTTTCTTCTGAGACCGCGACACTTGCACTGCCGGATGGATGCCGTGGGATAAATCTTCCAGCTCTGTGGCTTTCTCTTCCAGCCGCAGGCGTTTCTTTTGCGTCTCCTCGGAGGTGTTGTCTTGCAACCCCGCCAGTTCATTTTTGACTGCTTCCAACTCAAGCGCGGCCATCACCGCGTTTTGTACGCTATCCGTAAATGAATCCGCCCAGGCCACCGCCAGGGCTCGCGCGTTTGCCTGCAAGGGGTCAATTCCATACATGCGCCAACCGCCATCCCCGGGCTGTGAAAGCTGCAATTTCCCATCTCGTAATTGCGTAATGGTGGTAAATTCCACTTTGGCCATTACCTGCGCCATCACTTCATCTGACCAGGCGAGATCCTCCAATTTCTGGGTTTCACGTTCCAAAAAATAGAACACCTCACGGTCAGGCGCTTCAGGCAGGGCTTGCTCCAGGTTTTGATCCACCACCACGCGCGCCATGGCGCGATAGGGTGGGGGCCACAATTGATAGACCGCGGCGCCAATTAACGCGCCAATAAGACCGGCGATCAACAAGAGCCGCCAGGCTCTGAGTGCAATAACAAAACTCTCAAAGGTTGGTGCTGATAGCAGTTTCTTTTTCATTGTCATTCCCTCAGCTCATGGGGTGGATGATTGTGCCAGGTCATAGAGGATGTATCCGTCACCGCTGGCAGTCACCAAGTAGTCTTGCAGCAATCTTTTCAACTCTGGCTGGGCTTCCAACTGCCCGAAAGCCGTCACCAGAAAATACCGCTTACCTTCCACCATTTTCTCAAACAGGGCCTTCATATCCCGTTTATCCTTTCCAGCTGCCTGCCCGCGCGAAAAGTTGGATGTGGCCGGCCAGTAGCTGCTGACTTTGGTCCAGCCATAATACATCAGACGGGTACCATAATCCTGGGTCAGCGCGATCACTGGTCCGTCTACTGGAACAGCCTTGCCTATATCCGCCCATACCCGCGCCTCTGAGCGGAAGTCCTCCGCAAAAAGAATCGAGCGTCCCACCCATATTGTATACCCGGCTGCGAAGATCAACACCAGGGCAGTAGCTGTCCGCCACAACCAACTGCTGGCAGTCAGCTTCTCGAGTGCCAGGTCAGCCACCGGAGCCAACCCCATTGCCGTGACAAGAACCAGCGGCAAATGATAATAGCTGTGGGTTATAAACTGATAGGGTGAAGAAAGTCCATAAAGGACATACCCCAGCCACAATCCCAGTACCAACCGCCTTGCTGGCGGCTGGAGCAGGAATGTGCCCACCAATGCTGTAAAGAACATCGGCAGGCTGACCAGGCTATCAATCATGTGCAGCCAATCCGAGTAAAATTCGTGATCGGCCAGGAGTTGGATGAAACCCAAAGTCCAGGAGGTGAAGAAACCGGCTGACCGCCCGCCAATGGCAAGTAAATAATATGCAAATGCTGGCAGCACACTCAGCAGCAGGATGATCCACGTCTGTCTGGAGCGCAATATCCTGCCCAGGCTGCCTGACAACAAGACGGCTATGAGTAACACCCCGCCAACAAAGAAGCCGGCAACCACCTTCACCAATACCGCAATTCCCCCCAGCAATCCAGCCAGAATTGCCCATTTCCAGCTGCGCTTTTCCATCCATATATCCACGCTCAATGCGAACAGACTGATCCACATCACCATGAATGGATCCGGCTGGAAGGAGCGCGAAGCTTGGACCGCGAAGGTCAGCAGCAGGAAGAAACCTGCGGATATAATTATTCCCGTGCGAAAATTCCACCTGCGTAACAACTTAACCATGGCCACGGCCGCAATAAGCCAGAATAGCGAACTGAATACCCGCGCTAGCCACAGCTTTTCGCTCCCGGTTAACCGATATGTGCCCGCAATCAAAGTTTCCAGGATTGGTGGCTCATAAGTCTCCAGTGAACCCATGGTCTTTAGAGCCGCATCCCGTTGAGCCGACTCTGGCTGCCCCTGGTAGTAGATACCGCGAGCCATGATAGCGGACCGTAATTGCCGGGCGGGATGAAAATCCAATGGCGGATCGGTGAGGTCATACAGCCGAATCCCCAACCCCGCAAGAAATAAAAGCACAAGAGCGCCCCTGATCAAAAACCTGGGAGTACAGTGAAATGCAAGTTTGTCAAACAGGGCCTTCATGCGCATTTCTTTTCCTCAGGGGATGAGAGGCTGTGTTAGATCGAAAACAAGATACCCATTCCCACTCTCCACTGGGTAGGTACTTACCAGGTAATCTTTCAATTCCGGCTGGCGTGCATAATCATCAAACCAGGTCACCAGGAAACGGGTTTTACCCTTGACTTCTTTCTCGATCAGGGCCTGCAAATCTTTCTCTGGCCGGCCAGCCATATCCCTCAACGCCAGGTCGCCACTGCCTGGCCAATTGGCGATGCTGTCCCAGCCGTAATAGGCCATGCGGTACCCATAATCCTGCGTCAAGCCAACCACCGATTCGTCGCGCAGCTTGTCTCCCAGGACCCGCCAGAATGCCGGCTCTGCCCGATAGTCTATACCGTTGAGGATGCTGCGGTTCTGCCATAAAAGAAGTGCTGTAATGGTTAGCGTCAACCCTACCAACAACGGCCGAATAAACCTGCCTTTATGCAACGCCACCATATTTTTTGTCAACAATGCTCCCAGTGGAGCCAAGCTGATGGCCAGGATGGGGATAAGCGGCAACTGGTAATAATCATGCGTGCCAATATGATAGGCGAAGGTGAAGCCGTAAATAATATATCCCGCCCACATTCCCAATACCAGCTTGCGCTCCCGTTTCCCTTTAAAAAGGAACAGGCCAGCCAGACCTTGCATCAATGCCGGCAAGCCTGCAGTGTCATGGATCCGGTTGATCCAGCGCGAATAATTGGAGAGCTCCACCCACAAATTGGGAAAGAAACGGAAGCTAAACTGTTGCCCGAGGAAACCGGCAATAAAAGTACCATACAGCGTGTATGCTACAAATGGCGCCAGGGAAAGTGCTGCCAAGACCCACACTTGCAGATTTCTTAATACCGGGCGCATATCCTTTTTTATCAGCATCACAATATATGGAATGGCCAGGAAAAATATGGCTACGTTTTTCACGAATACGGCCGCACCGGTAAAAAGACCCGCTATCACTGTCCACTTCCAGTCTGGTTTATCCAGCCAGCGATAGAAAGCCCACCAGGCAAAGCAGATCAACGCCACCATCAACGGATCCGGTTGGAATGTGCGCGAGGCCATCACCCCATAGGGCAGGAAAAGGTAGACAAGAAGCGCGGTAATACCGCCATCCGCATTTGTCAATGTGCTTGCCAGCAGGTAAATAGCCAGCCCGGCCGCCACCCAGAACAACGAGGATAAGATGCGTGCGAACCACACATACTCCCCCCCTGCCAGCCGGTAAAGTGCTGAGGTAAGTGTTTCCATCACCGGCGGCTCTATCACTGCTTCCCGTTTTCCCTGCAGGACTGCTGTTTTTATCTGCCATTCCGGCAGGTCCGTTCGCCCTTCATAATACATGCCACGCGCCATCAACGCTGAGTGTAATTGCCGTGTCGGGTGAATATCCAGGGGCGGATCGGTCAAATCCAGCAGGCGGATGCTGAGTCCCATCAGCAGCAGGAGCAAGATGGTGAAATTGCGCAGGGTTTTATTCTGTGTAAATAATCCGGTCATGGACATACACTCATATATATCATGGATTTTAATCCATCTTGACCGGTCTAACCAAACGCCGCAACCCCAGGAATAACCGCTTCAACCCACCCAATCCCGCCAGGCTGATCAGTGCATACAGCATCCGGTGCCATTCTGGAACAATGGCTGGCGCATGGGCCATCAGCCCTCGCCAGTAGGACTTGAATGCTTCCGATGCTCTGCTGCCATCCAGCAGGTAGCGGGCATTGATGCGGTGCGCACCGGCTTCCACTCGATTCCATCGGCCTTCGCCAAGCTGACTGTAAGGGGTTGTATTCTTCATCCAGCTCACCAGCCGGTAAGCATCCTCCCCAAACCGGACCGCTGCAGCAACATTTTTCGCCCCGGGGTGGAAGCGCCCAGCTGCCCAGACATCAGGCACATGCACCATCCTGCCCTGGCTTGCCATTCCCAGCCATAGTTTGTGGTCCAGCAGGTAGTGGAATTCTGTATCCAGGTAGCCAGCCTGGATCAACATCGTCCGGTTCATGAAAACCGCTGGCTGGTTGAGGATGTGAAATTCCATCAGTTCCGCCAGCTGCCATTCGCCAGTGCGCATACGATTGGTAACACGTCCACGCTCATCCACCGCTGCCACATCACCATAGATCAAGGCTGCTTCCGGATGGTTTTGCCAGCAATCCAATGCGCGGGATATTGCTCCCGGAAAATAGTAATCATCTGAATTTAACCATGCGGCTAGAACGCCTTTTGCCCGCATCAGCCCCTTGTTGATGCCTTCTGCCTGTCCACTGTCTTTCTCTGAGACCCACCAGGCAAGACGATTTGCATAACGCTGGATGATTTCCAGGCTGCCATCTGTGGAGCCACCATCCACCAGCAGGATTTCCACGTTTGGATAATCCTGATCCAACACCGACATGATCGTCTGCTCCAGAAAGGCTGACTGGTTAAATGAATTGATCACAACAGATACAAGCGGCTTGATATCACCCATTTTTTTTAAATAATTCCGCGTAATTCGCTTTGGGGAATATGGTTAATTTGCCCCCCAATGTGGCATCCAGCACCTGGCGGCCATCCTTTGAAAAAGCTTCCTTTGCCAGGCGGTAGCCTATTTCCGATGTTTCCAGGTCAGGCAGTTGCCAGCGGAAACCCTTACCAAAATATCCAGGGTTGAAGTGGTTGGGGTCGTCCCCCTGTGAAATTACCGTGGTATTGGGGGGGCCCTGAGTGACAAAATTGTGATCCACTCCGATCAGGTACACCGTATCAAACCCCATGTAGTAAGCCAGTTGCAGCGCCACAAAGGTCACCGTGGCGCTCTCCCACACCCGGCCGGTAATATCTTTGGCGAAGCGGGGACTGGTGTAGGTGGAATATATGAAATTCAAGTCGTCTTCGCGGTTCACCCACTGACGTCCGCGCCAGGATATGAAACGGGGCATTGTCAACTGCTGAATGTCGCTGGCACACTGTTCCACCACCAGGTCGTTCATACAAACATAATAGCTGGTGGCAAAGCCCATCTCCGGGAAAGCCATATAGATGCGGTTCATCCCGAAAGTATATTCATCTTTCAGCAGGGTCAGGTCCAGCTGCTTCAGGCTGGGTCCATTGCCAATGATGAAACATCGCCTGCCCCAGTGAATATCCTTGTACTCGCGCAATTGACGTATGCTCGCCATCCGCCAGGGATGAAAGAAAGCGGCTGGCAGCTCCGGTACCCGGCGCAGCGCGTCATATCCAGCGCGGACTGATGGCTTCAATGCTTCCGGGATGGCCTTCTTGAATAATTCGCGCAGTGCGCTCATTCAGTGCTCAGTCTGGCAGTA